>NZ_JBEZUZ010000003.1:43021-179851 GCF_040636735.1 Streptomyces sp. NPDC035033
CCGCCGGGGGGGGGGGGGTGGGGGGGGGGGGGGGCCCCCGCGGGGCCCCGGGGGGGGGGCGGGGGGGGGGGGCCCCCGCGCCCGGCGAGGAGGACCAGGACGGCGGCCCCGGCGAGCACGCCGTAGAGGGCGGCGGCGAGGGCGGGGACGTCCAGCTCGGGGGCCCTGACGTACCAGACGTCGTGGTGGAGGTGGAGGCGGACCGCCCGCGCGGCCCCGGCGAGGCCGGTGGCGCACAGGAGCCCGCCGGCGAGGAGGCCGAGGGGGCGGGTGTGCCGGGCGGCGGCGAAGGCGGAGCCGGCGGCGGCCAGGTAAAGGGCGGCGAGGACGGCGGCGAGCCAGCCGGGCGGCACGCCGAGCGCGGCGTCGAGGACGGACCGGCCGCCGGTGAAGCGGTCGACGGCGAGCCTGAGGTCCAGCCGGGTGGCCCGGTGGACCTCCCGGGCGATCAGGACGAGGGCGGCGACGGCCAGCAGGACGCCGGCGGCGACGGCGGGGCCGGTGCGCGGCCGGGTGGGGGTCCGCTCGTCCGGCCCGGCGGCCGGACGGCGGCCGGCGAGGGCGGTGGCCGGCAGTCCCGCGGCGAGGACGAGTTCGGCGAGGGCCGTGACGAGGGGGCCGGTGCCGTGGGTCCAGAGGCCGGGGAGGCGGACGGCGAGGGTGACGGCGCCGGTGGCGGCGAGCGCGGCGGCGGCGTGCCGGGACCGGAGGGCGGCGAGGGCGGTGCCGGCGGCGGCGAGGCAGAGGAGCGGGTCGACGAGGGTGGTGGCCGACCGGGCGCGGGTGAGCGGGGGCCGGTCGCCGGCCCAGTGCCAGAACAGGTCCGCGGGCGAACCGAGGAGGGCGAGGTCGCGCAGGATCCAGACGAAGGGGACGAGGGCGAGTACGGCGGCGAGCGCGGCGCCGGTGAGACGTGCCGGTCGAGTCACAGTCACGGGCCCGATCCTCACGGCCGTGGACGGCCGGGACAAGCGGTTCCGCGGAACCGTCGGAGCCGACGTGACGGAGTTCCGGCCGGGCGCCGGCGGGCGGGGCCCGCGCGGCCGCGCGTTCGGCGGGATCCGGTGCGGCGGGATCGCCCGGCGTCAGAGCGACTTCGTGCTTCCCGAGCCCTCGGGTCCCTCGTCCCGCTTCTCCGTCCGCGCCTCGCGGGCCGCCTCCTCCGGGGCCGGGCCCTCCGCCAGGGGGTCCGGGTGGGGGAGGGAGTCCTCCGGCGGGACGACCTGCTTCTCCTCGGCGAAGTGGCAGGCGGAGTCGTGCTTGGCCGGGCTGTCGGTGAGGCGGAAGACGGCGGGGACGGCGAGCAGCGGGACCTCCAGCGCGCACCGCTCCTGCGCCTTCCAGCAGCGGGTGCGGAAGCGGCAGCCGGAGGGGATGTTGGCCGGGGAGGGCACGTCGCCGGTGAGGATGATCCGCTCGCGGTGGGCGCGGGCCTCGGGGTCCGGCACGGGCACGGCGGAGAGCAGCGCCTGCGTGTAGGGGTGGGTGGGGTGGTCGTAGATCTGCGCGTCGGTGCCGATCTCCACGATCCGGCCGAGGTACATGACGCCGACCCGGTCGGAGATGTGGCGCACGATGGAGAGGTCGTGGGCGATGAAGACGTACGACAGGGCGAACTCGGCCTGGAGGCGGTCGAGCAGGTTGACGACCTGGGCCTGGACGGAGACGTCGAGGGCGGAGACCGGCTCGTCGGCGACGATGATCTCGGGCCGGAGCGCGAGGCCGCGGGCGATGCCGATGCGCTGGCGCTGGCCGCCGGAGAACTGGTGCGGGTAGCGGTTGATGTACTCGGGGTTGAGGCCGACGACGTCCAGGAGCTCCTGGACCTTGCGGCGCCGGTCCCCCTTGGGCGCGACCTCGGGGTGGATCTCGTACGGCTCGCCGATGATGTCGCCGACCGTCATGCGCGGGTTGAGCGAGGTGTACGGGTCCTGGAAGACCATCTGGATGTTGCGGCGAACCGACTTGAGGGCGCGCGGGGAGAGCTTGGTGATGTCCTCGCCCTTGTAGCGGATCGCGCCGGAGGTCGGCTTCTCCAGGTTGACCAGCATCTTCGCGACGGTGGACTTGCCGCAGCCGGACTCGCCGACGATGCCGAGGGTCTCGCCGGCGGCGAGGTCGAAGTCGACGCCGTCGACGGCCCTGACCGCGCCGACCTGCTTCTTGAAGAGGATGCCCTGGGTGAGGGGGTAGTGCTTGTGCAGGTCCCGGACCTCGAGAATCGCCTCAGCCATGGAGGCACTCCTTCCAGAAGTGGCAGGCGCTCGTGCGCGGGACGGGCGACTCGGTGACCTCGTACAGCGGGGGCACGTCGGTGCGGCAGACGTCCTGGGCCATCGGGCAGCGGGGGTTGAAGGCGCAGCCGGGCGGGATGGCGAGCAGGTTGGGCGGCAGGCCCTTGATCGCGTACAGCTCCTGGCCCTTCTGGTCCAGGCGCGGGATCGAGTCGAGCAGGCCCCGGGTGTAGGGGTGGGCGGGCGCCTTGTAGATCTCGTGGACGGGGGCGTGCTCGACGATCCGGCCGGCGTACATCACGGCGATCTTGTCCGCGACGTCGGCGACGACGCCGAGGTCGTGGGTGATGAGGATGAGGCCCATGTTGTACTCGCGCTGGAGCTCCGCGAGGAGGTCCATGACCTGGGCCTGGACGGTGACGTCGAGGGCGGTGGTGGGCTCGTCGGCGATGATCAGCTCGGGTTCGAGGGCGAGCGCCATGGCGATCATGATGCGCTGGCGCATGCCGCCGGAGAACTGGTGGGGGTACTGGCCGACGCGTTCCTTGGCGGCGGGGATGCGGACCCGGTCCATGAGCTCGACGGCCTTGGCGCGGGCGTCCTTCTTGCTCGTCCCCTGGTGGACGACGAACATCTCGCCGAGCTGTTCGCCGACGCTGAGGACGGGGTTGAGGGAGGACAGGGCGTCCTGGAAGATCATCGCCATCCTGGCGCCGCGGATCTTCCGGCGTTCCTCCTCCTTCAGCTTGAGGAGGTCCTGCCCCTTGAAGAGGATCTCGCCCCGCGGGATCTTGCCGGGCGGCATGTCGAGGATGCCCATGACGGCCTGGGCGGTGACGGACTTGCCGGAGCCGGACTCGCCGAGGACGGCGAGGGTCTCGCCGGCGTCCACCGAGTAGTTGACGCCGTTGACCGCCTTGGCCACGCCGTCGCGGGTGTGGAACTCCACGTGCAGGTCGCGTACTTCGAGCAGCATGGGTCCCTACCTCAGCTTCGGGTCGAGGGCGTCGCGGACGGCGTCGCCGAGCATGATGAAGGCGAGCACGGTGATCGCGAGGGCGCCGGCCGGCCAGAGCAGCATGTGCGGGGCGTTGCGGACGTACTGCGAGGCCGAGGAGATGTCGATGCCCCAGGAGACGGTGGGCGGCTTGAGGCCGACGCCGAGGTACGAGAGCGTCGCCTCCAGGGCGATGTACGTGCCGAGCGCGATGGTGGCGACGACGATGACGGGCGCGACGGCGTTGGGCGTGATGTGCCGCAGCAGCATCCGGGAGTTGGAGGCGCCGAGCGCGCGGGCGGCCTGCACGTAGTCGTTCTGTTTGGCGGTGATCACCGAGCCTCGGGCGATGCGGGAGATCTGGGGCCAGCCGAGCAGCACCATGAAGCCGATGACGGGCCAGACGGTGGAGCTGGTGACGACGGAGAGCAGCACCAGGCCGCCGAGGACGACGGGGATGGCGAAGAAGACGTCGGTGATGCGGGAGAGGATGCCGTCCCAGGCGCCGCCGAAGAAGCCGGCGAGGCCGCCGAGGACGGAGCCGAGGAGGGCGACGCCGAGGGTGGCGAGGACGCCGACGGTGACGGAGGTGCGGGCGCCGTAGACGGTCCGGGTGTACACGTCGCAGCCCTGGCCGTTGAAGCCGAAGGGGTGGCCGGGCTGGGAGCCCTCCTGCGCCTTGGAGAGGTCGCAGTCGAGGGGGTCGCCGGAGGCGATCAGGGACGGCCAGAGGGAGATGACCACCAGGAAGAGGATGATCAGTCCGGAGACGATGAAGACCGGATTGCGGCGCAGGTCGCGCCAGGCGTCGGACCAGAGGGAGCGGGCCTTGCCCTCGGGGCCGGTGCCCCGGGGGCCTCCGGGCGTCTTCTCCAGGGTCTCGGCCTCGGCCATGGCGAGGTCGGCCGCTCCCCCGCCGCCGGTGGCGGCGATGGCACGGCCCTCTTCGAAGGGCTCGATCGGCTCAGGCATAGCGAATCCTCGGGTCAAGGACGGCGTACAGGAGGTCCACCAGGAGGTTGGCCAGCAGGAAGATCAGGACGAGGATCGTGACGAAGCCGACCACGGTCTGGGTGTTCTGCCGGACGATGCCCTGGTAGAGCTGGTAGCCGACGCCGTGGATGTTGAAGATCCGTTCGGTGACGATGGCGCCGCCCATGAGCGCGCCGATGTCGGCGCCGATGAAGGTCACCACCGGGATGAGGCTGTTGCGCAGCAGGTGGCGGCTGACGACCCGGCGGCGCGGGAGGCCCTTGGCGACGGCGGTGCGGACGTAGTCGGCGCGCTTGTTCTCGGCGATCGAGGTCCGGGTGAGCCGGGTGACGTACGCCAGGGAGACGGAGGCGAGGACCAGGCCGGGGACGATCAGCTCGCTGAACGTGGCCTCGGGCGAGACGGCCGGCTTGATCCAGCCCCACTTCACGCCGAGCAGCAGCTGGATCAGCAGGCCGGTGACGAAGGTGGGGACGGAGAGGACGACCAGGGTCAGCAGCAGGACGGTGGTGTCGACGGGGCGGCCGCGCTTGAGGCCGGTGATCACGCCGAGGCTGATGCCGATGACGATCTCGAAGAGGATGGCGACGACGGTGAGCCGGATGGTGACCGGGAAGGCGGTGCCCATCAGCTCGGTGACGGGCTGTCCGTTGAAGGCGGTGCCGAAGTCGCCGGTGAAGACGTTGCCCATGTAGGTCAGGTATTGCTGCCAGACGGGCTTGTCGAGGCCGAACTCCTGCCTCAGCCGGGCGGCGGTCGCCGGGTCGCACGCCCGGTCGCCGCAGAGTCCGGCGATGGGGTCGCCCATCACGTTCACCATCAGGAAGATCAACAGCGTGGCGCCGAAGAAGACCGGGATCATCTGCAGCAGCCGCCGGATCACGTATCGACCCATGGGGGGCTCCGGGGGGTGTGAGGAAGGCGTACGGCCCGGCGCGGGGGTCCGCGGGCCGGGCCGTACGCCACCGGCCTAGGAGGGCGTCACTTGACCTTGATCTGGTCGTAGACCGGGACGCTGAAGGGGTTGAGGGAGACGTTCTCGACCCGGTCGGAGTAGCCGGCGCTGCCGTTCTGGTACCAGAGCGGGATGGCGCCCATGTCGTCGCGGAGGACTTCCTCGGCCCGCTGGAAGAGGCCGACGGCCTTCTTGATGTCGGTCTCGGCGTTGGCCTGGTTCACCAGCTTGTCGAACTCGGCGCTGGTGTACTTGCCGTCGTTGGACGAGGCGTTGGTGTAGTACAGCGGCTGGAGGAAGTTCTGGATCAGCGGGTAGTCCATCTGCCAGCCGGCCCGGAACGGTCCGTCGAGCTTCTGGGTGGTGACCTGGTTGCGGTAGTCGGCGAAGGTGCCGATGGGGTTGCCGACGCAGGCCTTGTTGTCGCCGAGGGCGCGGTTGATGGAGTTGCAGACGGCGTCCACCCACTCCTTGTGGGAGCCGGTGTCGGCGTTGTACGAGATCCTCATCGTGCCGCCGGGGATGCCGCCGCCCTCGGCGACCAGCTTCTTCGCCTGCGCGGCGTCGTATTTGCAGAAGTCGCCGCAGACGTCCTTGAAGCCGCCCTCCTCGCCGAGGACCGGGGAGGTCCAGTCGACGGCGGGGGTGCGGGTCTTCTGGAAGATCGTCTCGGTGATCTGCTTGCGGTCGATCGCCATCGACAGGCCCTGGCGGAGCTTCTCCTGGCCGGGCTTGTTCCACGCGGAGTCGTAGAAGGGGAACGACAGGGTCTGGATGATGCCGGCGGGGGTGTTGATGTAGCGGTCGCCGAGGTCGGCGGAGACGTTCTTGAGCTGGGAGGCGGGGACGTCGTCGACCAGGTCGAGGTTGCCGGCGGTGAGGTCGGTGTACGCGGTGTTGTTGTCCGTGTAGACCTTGAGGGTGATGCCGCCGTTCTGGGCCTTGTCCGGGCCGGGGTAGTCGTCCCAGCGCTTGAGCTCCATCTGGGAGCCCTTGGCGTACGAGTCGACGGTGTACGGGCCGTTGCCGACGGGCTTCGCCAGCCAGCCCTCGCGGTCGTCGAAGAACGCCTTGGGGAGCGGGGCGAAGGCCGCGTAGCCGAGGGTGTCGGGGAAGGTCGAGAACTTCTGGGTGAGCTTGACCGTGAAGGTGCGCGGGCCGGTGACCTTGAGGCCGGAGAGGGTGTCGGCGGTGGCCTCGCCCTTCTCGGGGTGGACCTTGTCGTAGCCCTCGATGTAGCCGAAGAAGTAGGCGTTCTTCTGGTTGTTCTTCAGGGCGGCGCCGTAGTTCCAGGCGTCGACGAAGGACTGGGCGGTGACCTGCTCGCCGTTGGAGAAGGTCCAGCCGTCCTTGACGGTGATGGTGAAGGTGGTCGAGTCGGTCGTCTCGATCTTCTCGGCGAGCATGTCCTTGGCCTCGCCGGTCTTCGGGTCGTACTGCTTGAGACCGCGGAAGATCATCGAGAGGACCTTGCCGCCCTGGACCTCGTTGGTGTTCGCCGGCTCCAGCGGGTTCTGCGGGTCACCCCAGGAGGAGCTCACGATGCCGTCGGCCCCTCCGCCGCCACTGTCGTCACCGCCGCCGCAGGCGGTCGCCGCGAGGGCGACGGCGGTGGCCAGTGCGGCCCACTTGGCGTGCGTGGCTCCGCGCATGGAGTGCCTCCCTATTGTCCCGAGCGTGACTTAGGGCCCAATATCACCCGGTATTGACGGGTGTGCACTTTTACGGCACCCGAGCGGGGCGGGGGGCGGACGGCCCGGCGGGGCGGGCGACCCGGCAGACGAGAGCAGCCCGGCGGGCGGGGGCGGCTCGGCGGGCGGGGGCACGCGGAAGGGCCCTCGCACCCGGCGGGGGTACGAGGGCCCTGGTCCTTCGAGCCGTCACGGCCGGTCAGCTCGCGTGGACGACGTCCCGCTCCTCGGCGAAGTGGCACGCCGACTCGTGCGCCGCGAGGGTGTCCTGGCCCCGGAAGCGCTCCGGGATCGCCAGGACCGGCACCTCGGTGGAGCACTTCTCCTGGGCCTTCCAGCACCGGGTGCGGAAGCGGCAGCCCGACGGCGGGTTCGCCGGCGAGGGCACGTCGCCCGTCAGGATGATCCGGTCGCGGTTGGCGCGCGCCTGCGGGTCCGGCACCGGCACCGCGGAGAGCAGCGCCTGGGTGTACGGGTGCGTGGGGTGGTCGTAGATCTCCTCGTCCGTACCGATCTCGGCGAGCTTGCCGAGGTACATGACGCCCACGCGGTCCGAGATGTGCCGGACGATCGACAGGTCGTGCGCGATGAAGATGTAGGACAGGTTGAACTCGTCCTGGAGCTTCTCCATCAGGTTGATGACCTGCGCCTGGACGGAGACGTCCAGGGCCGAGACCGGCTCGTCGCAGATGATGATCTCCGGGTTGAGCGCGAGGCCGCGGGCGATGCCGATGCGCTGGCGCTGACCGCCGGAGAACTGGTGCGGGTACCGGTTGATGTACTCCGGGTTCAGACCGACGACGTCGAGGAGCTCCTGCACCTTGCGGCGCCGGTCGCCCTTCGGGGCCACCTCGGGGTGGATCTCGAAGGTCTCGCCGATGATGTCGCCGACCGTCATGCGCGGGTTCAGCGAGGTGTACGGGTCCTGGAACACCATCTGGATGTTCCGGCGGACGGCCTTCAGCGCGCGGCCGGACAGCTTGGTGATGTCCTGGCCCTTGTAGAAGACCTCGCCCGCGGTGGCCCGCTCCAGGTTCATCAGGAGCTTGGCGACCGTGGACTTGCCGCAGCCGGACTCGCCCACGATGCCGAGGGTCTCGCCCTGGTAGAGGTCGAAGGAGACCCCGTCCACGGCCTTGACCGCGCCGACCTGCTTCTTGAAGAGGATGCCCTGCGTCAGCGGGAAGTGCTTCTGCAGGTTGCGCACCTGGAGGATCGGCTCGCCCCGCTGGACGGGGACGTCCAGGGCGGCGGCCACGGCCTCGTCGTTCTTGCTGAGGTCAGCCATGGATCGTCTCCTTCCAGAAGTGGCAGGCGCTCTTGCGGCCCGGCAGATCCGCGCCGTCCTGCTCGGTCACCGGCACCAGGGCCGGGATCTCCGTACGGCAGAGGTCGGTGGCCTTCGGGCAGCGCGGGTTGAAGGCGCAGCCCGAGGGCACCTTGAGCAGGTTGGGCGGCAGGCCCTTGATCGCGTACAGCTCCTGGCCCTTCTGGTCCAGGCGCGGGATCGAGTCGAGCAGACCCCGGGTGTACGGGTGGGCGGGGCGCGCGTACAGCTCGTGGACGGGCGCCTGCTCGACGATCCGGCCGGCGTACATCACGGCGATCTTGTCCGCGACGTCGGCGACGACGCCGAGGTCGTGGGTGATGAGGATCAGACCCATGTTGTACTCGCGCTGGAGCTCCGCGAGGAGGTCCATGACCTGGGCCTGGACCGTCACGTCGAGGGCCGTGGTCGGCTCGTCGGCGATGATCAGGTCGGGCTCCAGGGCGAGCGCCATGGCGATCATGATGCGCTGGCGCATGCCGCCGGAGAACTGGTGGGGGTAGTCGCCGACCCGCGCCTTGGCGGCGGGGATCTTGACCTTGTCCATCAGCTCGATGGCCTTGAGCTTGGCGTCCTTCTTGGACAGGCCCTGGTGGACCCGGAACATCTCGCCGAGCTGGTAGCCGACGGTGAGGACCGGGTTCAGCGAGGAGAGCGCGTCCTGGAAGATCATCGCGATCTTGCGGCCGCGGATCTTCCGGCGCTCCTCGTCGGACATCTTGAGCATGTCCTCGCCGCGGAACAGGATCTCGCCCTGCGGGATCTTGCCGGGCGGCATGTCGAGGATGCCCATGATGGCCTGGGCGGTGACGGACTTGCCGGAGCCGGACTCGCCGAGGACGGCGAGGGTCTCGCCGGCGTCCACCGAGTAGTTGACGCCGTTGACCGCCTTGGCCACACCGTCACGGGTGTGGAACTCGACGTGCAGGTTCTTGACTTCGAGCAGCGGCCCGGTGTGGTCGCCGCCCTCACGGGGCGCCGGAACGGTCGCGGTCTTGTCGATGGTGCTCACGGTTTACGCCCTCCTCAGCGCAGCTTGGGGTCGAGGGCGTTGCGTACGGCTTCGCCGAGCATGATGAACGCCAGGACGGTGATGCTCAGCATGATCGACGGGTACAGCAGGATGTGCTGCGACGTACGGATCATCTGGACACCGGCGGAGATGTCGAGGCCCCAGGAGACGGTCGGGGCGGCGAAGCCGAGACCCAGGTACGACAGGGTCGCCTCGGCGGAGATGTAACCGCCGAGCGCGATGGTGGCGACGACGATGACGGGGGCCATGGCGTTCGGCAGGATGTGGCGGAACAGGATCCGCCGGGTGCCGGCGCCGAGGGCCTTGGCCGCGTGCACGTAGTCGGCCTGCTTGACCGTGATCACGGCACCGCGCATGACGCGGGCCATCTGGGTCCAGCCGAGGAAGGCGAGGGCGCCGACGACGACCCAGACGGTGCGCTCGGTGAACGCCTGCAGGACGACCATGGCGCCGAGCAGGAACGGGATGCCGAAGAAGATGTCGGTGATCCGGGAGAGCAGCGCGTCGATCCAGCCGCCGAAGTAGCCGGCGAGCATGCCCACGAGGCCGCCGAGGACGGTGACGATCAGCGTCACGAGGATGCCGACGATGACCGAGGCACGGGTGCCGTAGATCAGGCGGGCGTAGACGGAGCGGCCCTGGATGTCGTAGCCGAGCCAGCCCTCGGAGCCGATCTTGCTCAGCTCCGGCTTGCCCACGTAGTGGTTCACGAGGTCGCCCGCGGTCGGCGAGGCGCTGGTGAAGAGGCTCGGCCAGGCGGCGATCAGCAGCAGGAAGGCGATCAGCACCGACGACACGAGGAAGTACGGGTTGCGACGCAGGTCGCGCCAGGCGTCGCCCCACAGGGAGCGGGGCTTGTCCTGCTTGGGCTGCGGCTCGGAGGCGTCCACCGAGGGGGTGGCGACGGCGTCCACGGCGGCCGCGTCGGCGGTCTTGGTCACGTCAGGCATACCGGATCCTCGGGTCCAGGACCGCGTACAGCAGGTCGATGAGCAGGCTGGTGACGAGGTAGACGACCACCAGGACGGTGACGAGGCCGACGAGGGTGGAGCCCTCGCGACGGCTGATCGACTCGTAGATCAGGCCACCGACGCCCTTGACGTTGAAGAGGCCCTCGGTGACGACCGCACCGCCCATGAGGGCGCCGATGTCGGTGCCGAGGAAGGTGACCACGGGGATCATCGAGTTGCGCATCAGGTGGACGCCGATGACGCGGCGCTTCGGCAGGCCCTTGGCGACGGCCGTGCGCATGTAGTCGGCGCGGAGGTTCTCCGCCATCGAGGTGCGGGTGAGCCGCGCCACATAGGCGAGGGAGAGACCACCGAGGACGATGGCGGGAGCGATCATCTCGGAGAGCAACTGGTCGTTGCTGACGTTCGGCTGGATCCAGCCGAGCTGGAAGGCGAACACCATCTTGATGAGGAAGCCGAGCACGAAGACCGGGATCGAGATGATCAGCAGGGTGAAGATCAGGATGGCGTTGTCGGCCAGGCGGCCGGCGCGGAGGCCGGCGATGATGCCGAGGCCGATGCCGAAGACGAGCTCGAAGGCGAAGGCGAGGGCGGCCAGCTGGATGGTGACGGGGAAGGCGTCACCCAGCACTTCCGTGACGGGACGGCCGTTGCGGATCTGGGTACCGAAGTCCAGGTGCCCGATGATCCCCCACATGTAATCGGCGTACTGCACCAGGATGGGCCGGTCCAGCCCGAGTTCGTGTCTCTTCGCGGCCAGGGTCGACGGGTCGGCACCCTTGTCGCCGAACAGGCCCAGCACGGGGTCGCCGGGCAGGCTGTAGACCAGGAAGAAGATCAGAGCTGTTGTCCCGAAGAAGACCGGGATCATCTGGAGCAGTCGTCGTGCGACATAGCGCCCCATCATGCCTCCGTTGAGATGTGACGGCCGCAGCCGACGGGCCCTCCCACGACACGGCCGCCCGGTTTCGGGCAGCGCGGTGCCGCGGAAGGGCCCCCCAGCCGCTGCGTAAGGCGCCGCGACGGGACTTGACGGTCCGTCAAGTCCCGTGACGGCGTGCGGACTACGCTTGGGTGATTACTTCTGCTTGACCTCGACGCCGGTCAGGATCGGGTCGCCGTCCTGGCCGTACGCCACGCCGGAGACGTTCTCCGAGTAGCCCGCGTTGACCTTGTAGTACCAGAGCGGGATGGACGGCATGTAGTTCACCAGGTCCTTCTCGATCGCCTGGTACTCCTTGACGGACTCCTCAAGGGTCTTGGCGGAGTCGGCCTTGGCGATCTTGGCGTCCAGCTCCTTGTTGGAGAAGCCGCCCTGGTTGCCGCCCGCACCCGTGCGGAACAGGTCCGAGATGAAGTTGGCGTTCACCGGGTAGTCGAGCACCCAGCCGGAGCGGTACAGGGACTTGACCTGCTGCGTCTTGCGCGCGGTCAGGTCGGCCTGGAAGTCCGGCTTGCCGTCGCCGACACAGGCGACGCCCGTGGCCTGGGTGATGGAGTTGCAGACGGCCTCCACCCACTCCTTGTGGCCACCGTCGGCGTTGTACTGGATGGAGATCTTGTTGTTCGGGACGCCGCCGCCGGCCTTGATGAGCTCCTTGGCCTTGGCCGGGTCGTACTTGGTGATCTCGACCGCGTTCGGCTGGTAGCCGAGCACGCCCTTGGCGACCCAGCCGGTGGCGGGCTCACGGGTGCCGTTGAGGACCGTCTTGGTGATCGTGGCGCGGTCGATCGCCATCGACAGGCCCTGGATGACCTTCGGGTCGACCGGCTTCGGCTTCTTCCACTGGTCGGCGTAGAAGGCGACGGCGATCGTCTGGATCGAGGAGTACGGCTGGTCCACGGCGCGGTCGCCGAGGTCCGTGCGGTAGACCGGGAGGTCCTTCGGCGCGATCTGACGCAGGACGTCGACGTTGCCCGACTTCAGGTCCTCGTACGCGGCCTCGAGGGTGGTGTAGTTCTTGAAGACCACACCGCCGTTCTTCGCCTTGTTCGGGCCCTTGTAGTCGTCGTAACGGACGATCTCGATCTGCTTCTTGCGGTCCCAGCTCTTGAACTTGTAGGGACCGTTGCCGACCGGCTTCAGACCGGCGGCCGCGGGGTCCTTGAAGAAGGACTCCGGGAGCGGGGCGAAGGCGATGTAGGCGAGCTTGTGGGCGAAGTACGGAACCGGCTTCGCGAGCTCGATGGTGAGGGTGGTCTCGTCGACGACCTTCAGGCCGTCGAGGGTCTTGGAGGTGGGCTTGGCGCCCTCGGCCTCGGGGTGGACCTTCTCGAAGCCCTTGATGTCGGCGTACCAGGACGCGAGGCCCTGGGCGTTCTCGACGTTGGCGTTCCAGTTCCACGCGTCCACGAAGGACTTGGCGGTGACCGGGGTGCCGTCGTGGAAGGTCCAGCCCTTCTTGAGCTTGACCGTCCACAGCTTCGAGTCGGAGCTGGTGACCGACTCGGCGTTGATCATCTCGAGCGAGCCGTCGGCCTTGTAGTCGACCAGGGTCGAGAACAGGCCGGACATGACGATGGAGCCGTTGGACTCCATCGTGTCACCGGTGTGCAGGAGCTTCTCCGGCTCACCGACCTCGATGGAGAAGATGCCGTTCGGGTCGGCCTTGCCGTCGGCGCTGCCGCCCTCGTTGCTCTTGCCCCCGCCACAGGCGGTCGCAGCCAGGGCGACGATGATCGCGCCCGTTACCCACTTGGCGCTCTTGGCACCGCGCATGGGTTTCCTCCTCATGAGTCCACTTGTCACTACAAGAAGGGCACTTGGAAACCTGCCGACACCCCTGACGGCGCTGATCCCCCGGTACCCCGAGTGTGCTCGTGAGTCGGCACTCCCCACAGTGCGTGACCCATTGACCCGAGCTCAATGGAGCCAACTATTAAGTACGTCCGGGCCGTAAACCACACTTAAGTGGTCTCGGTTTGACAACATCACCTACGTTCCAGATACCGAAATCCGGACAAACTGAGCACAGACAGACACCCCCGAAACGGACCGTTAACACACGTACCGGAGAGCGATGACCGGTATCCGGACGCTCGGGCGGGGCAATGCGTTTGACGAAAAGGGCCTGGCCACTCGCATGTGATGCGAGTGGCCAGGCCCTTCGTGTGAGATGCGGCTCAGCCGTTCCCCGGCGTCAGCGGCCGGGTGCCGGATCAGCCGTTCTTGGCGCGCGAGGCGGCGCGGGCGCGCTCGCGCTGGTCCAGGTTGACCTTGCGGATGCGGACGGCCTCCGGGGTCACCTCGACGCACTCGTCGTCGCGGCAGAACTCCAGGGACTGCTCCAGGGAGAGCTTGCGCGGCGGGACGATCGCCTCGAAGGAGTCGGCGGAGGAGGAGCGCATGTTGGTGAGCTTCTTCTCCTTGGTGATGTTCACGTCCATGTCGTCGGAGCGCGAGTTCTCACCGACGATCATGCCCTCGTAGACCTCGGTGCCCGGGTCCACGAAGAGGACGCCGCGCTCCTGGAGGTTGGTCATCGCGAAGGCGGTGACCGCGCCGGCGCGGTCGGCGACCAGGGAGCCGTTGTTACGGGTCTGGAGCGGGCCGAACCAGGGCTCGTGGCCCTCGTGGATCGAGTGCGCGATGCCGGTGCCGCGGGTCTGGGTCAGGAACTCCGTGCGGAAGCCGATGAGGCCGCGGGACGGGACGACGAACTCCATGCGGACCCAGCCGGAGCCGTGGTTCGACATGTTGTCCATGCGGCCCTTGCGGACGCCCATGAGCTGGGTGACGGCGCCCATGTGCTCCTCGGGCACGTCGATCGTCATGCGCTCGACCGGCTCGTGGACCTTGCCGTCGACCTCCTTGGTGACGACCTGCGGCTTGCCGATGGTGAGCTCGAAGCCCTCGCGGCGCATCTGCTCGACCAGGATGGCCAGCGCCAGCTCGCCGCGGCCCTGCACCTCCCAGGCGTCGGGGCGCTCGGTGTCGAGGACGCGGAGCGAGACGTTGCCGATGAGCTCGCGGTCCAGGCGGTCCTTCACCTGGCGGGCCGTCACCTTGCGGTCCTTGACGGCCGCCTTGGCGTCCGCGCCCTTGCCGGTGCCGCCGCGGCCGACCAGCGGGGAGGTGTTGGTGCCGATCACCATGGAGATCGCGGGCTCGTCGACCGTGATCAGCGGCAGCGCGACCGGGTTCTCGGGGTCGGCGAGGGTCTCGCCGATCATGATGTCCGGGATGCCGGCGACGGCGCAGATGTCACCGGGGCCGGCGACCTCGGCCGGCTTGCGGGTGAGCGCCTCGGTCATCATCAGCTCGGTGATGCGGACGTTCTGGACCGAGCCGTCGCGCTTGATCCAGGCGACCGTCTGGCCCTTGCGCAGCTCGCCCTGCTCGACGCGGAGCAGCGCGATGCGGCCGAGGAAGTTGTCGGCGTCGAGGTTGGTGACGTGGGCCTGGAGCGGCGCGCCCTCCTCGTACACCGGGGCCGGGACGTGCTCCAGGATCGTCGAGAAGAACGGCTCCAGGTTGGTGGAGTCCGCCGGGACGGTGCCGTCCTCCGGCTTGGTCAGCGAGGCGATGCCGTCGCGGCCGCAGGCGTAGACGATCGGGAACTCGATCTGGTCCTCGTCGGCGTCCAGGTCGAGGAAGAGGTCGTAGGTCTCGTTGACGACCTCGTCGATCCGGGAGTCCGGGCGGTCCGTCTTGTTGATGCAGAGGATGACGGGCTTGCGCTGCTGGAGGGCCTTGCGCAGCACGAAGCGGGTCTGCGGGAGCGGACCCTCGGAGGCGTCCACCAGGAGGACGACGGCGTCGACCATCGACAGACCGCGCTCGACCTCGCCGCCGAAGTCGGCGTGGCCGGGGGTGTCGATGATGTTGATCGTGATCGGGGCCCCGCCGTCCTTGGGGTGGTACTTCACCGCCGTGTTCTTGGCGAGGATCGTGATGCCCTTCTCACGCTCCAGGTCGTTCGAGTCCATCATGCGGTCGTCGAGCTGCTGGTGGGCGGCGAAGGCACCGGCCTGCTTGAGCATGGCGTCGACGATGGTCGTCTTGCCGTGGTCGACGTGGGCGACGATGGCGACGTTACGGATGTCGTGGCGCGTGGGCATGGGTGGCTTGCGCTTCTCTCGGATCGTGGGAATCGGCGTCAGTTCCTCTTACGCCCGCCGGGCGGACGCGCCACGGCTATGTCCTATGGTACGGGGCTGCCGTGCAAGGGGCTTCCCCGGATCGATCCGAGAGGGTCTACTGGGACGTTTCAGGGTGGGTCTCAGGGTGTGGGGAAGGTCATGCGGGCCGGGTCAAGGGGCCGACGCGATCCTGCCCGCCGGGGTCGCCGGCGGGCAAGGAACTTGAGCTGGTTCTGAGGTTGTGACGTGGTTTCTCAGCCCCGGGACGGGCTACCCTTGGTCGTTTCGCTCTTCTTGAAACCGATGTCCTGGTACTGCGGGGCGGCGAAGCCCCAGGCCCCGGCGTTCACCACGTCCTTCCGGGCGGCCACCAGCTGGGGGCGTTGGTAGAGCGGGATGGAGCCGGCGGCGGCCCAGATGCGGGCGTCGGCCTGCCGGATCAGCTCGCCCGCCTCCTCCTCGTCGAGGGTGCCGGCCGCCTGGTCGAAGAGCTGGTCGATGCGGTCCGTGCCGACGCGCGAGTAGTTCTGCTCGACCAGCAGGGAGCCGTCCGAGGCCGCCTCGGGCTTGGCGAAGATCGGCCGGGCGTCGGTCGCCGGGAAGGCGGAGGCGGGCCAGGAGTAGAGGGCCAGGTCGTAGTCGCCGGAGGCGATGTGGTCCTTGAAGAAGCTCTCGTCGGAGACCTTGGTGACCTCGGTGCGGATGCCGACGGCGTCGAGCATCCGGACGATCCGGTCGCCGACCGCGCGCAGCGTCTCCGAGCCGGGGCCCGAGGGCAGGACGAAGCGGAGGCTGAGGGCCTTGCCGTCCTTGCCGAGGGTCTGGGAGGCGGCCGGGGCGGCGGCCGGGGCGGCGCTGCCCCTCGGGGCGTAGGCCCCGGCGACGCCCCGGTCGGGCTTGGCGTTGCCGGGGCCCACCGCGGCGCGGGCGCCGGTGTCGAGGGCCTCGGCGCGGGCGAGGAGGGCGGCGCTCTCGCGGGCGGCGGCGGGGGCCGGGGCGAGGACGCGGGCGTTCTCGGGGCCGCCCGGGCCGATCCGGGGGGCGGCGCGGAGCTCGCCGGGCTTGTCGTCGCCGACGATGTAGAGGCCGTCGTCGGAGGCGGTGTCGCTCTCCCCGGCGCGCTTCCCGGCGGCTCCCTTCTCCCCGGCGGTCTCCTTCTTCCCGGCCTTCTCCGCCTCGGAGCCGGCCTTCTCCGCCTCGGAGCCGGCCTTGGTGCCGGCCGGCTGCCGCCGGTCCCCGCCGGGGACCCAGCCGGCGTCGGCGAGGAGGGCGCGGGCCTCCTGGGTGTCCTGGCCGCCGAGGGCGTCGCTGCTGTCGGCGTAGGCGGCCTGGCCGGCGAGGGCGAGGTGGCTGCCGGGCGGCTCGGCGGGCAGGCCGAGCGGCTTCAGCACGGACTCGGCCAGCTCCTTGCGGTCGATGGCGCGGGCGACCGCGCGGCGGACCCGCTCGTCGGCGAGCGGCCCGGACTCGCCGTTGAGGGAGAGCTGGGTGTAGGCGGGCTCCAGGGACTTGCGGACGACGTAGTCGGCGAGGGCGTCCTGGGCCTTGGCGTAGCGGGCCGCGGCGGCCTCGTTCTCGGCGCGGGCGGCGGTGACCCGCTCGGCCAGCTCCTCGTCCTCGCCGTGGGCGAGCGCCCAGGACTTGAGGGCCTTGCCGGGGGTGATCGAGGCGCCGGGGCCGTGCAGCGCCGCGGCCTGGGCGCCGCTGCGGCCGGCGTCGGCGTCCTTGAGGGCGAGGGCGATCCGCTCGGCGGTGGAGCGGTCGATCTCGGCCAGGTCGAGCCGGCCGGCGGCGAGGGCCTCCTCCCGGTCGGCGCGGGGGACGGCGCGCAGGACGAGGCTGTCGAGCTTGGCGGGCTTTCCCCACCAGCGGGGGTTGCGGGCGAGGACGATGTCGCCGGACTTCCGGTCCACCTTGCTCAGCAGGAACGGTCCTGCGCTGGTCTTGAGCGTGGTGCGCGCCCCGTCGTTGAAGGAGTTCGGGGACCCCATCACCTCCTTCGGGTAGAGGGGGGTGAAGAGGGACCGCCAGTCGGCGTAGGGCTTGGCGAAGGTGACCCGCACCTCCAGGTCGTTCTTGCCCTTCTCGATCTTCTCGATCCGCTCGTAGCCGGCGTTGCGGGCCGTCCAGTAGGCGGTGTCGCGGCCGCTGAGGGCCCGCCACTGGGCGACGAAGTCGGCGGCGCCGATCTCGCGGCCGTCGCTCCACACGGCCTGCTGGTTGAGCTTGTAGAGGACGACCTGCCGGGGCTCGGTCTCGACGACCTCGGCGGTCTCCAGGTAGTCGGGGTTGAGCCGGGGCCGGCCGCGCTCGTCCAGGGTGTGCAGGGCGGGCAGGGCGGCGCCCGCGACCCGGCTGGTGGTGGCGTCGGCGTCGGCCTGGAAGGCGTTGAAGGTGGCCGGCAGGGCGTCCACCGCCCAGCGCAGGGTGCCGCCGTCGTCGACCAGGGCGCGCGCGGTGGGCGCGTTGTCCTGGGCGGCGGCCGGGGCGCCCTCGTCCCCGTCGGAGCTGCATCCGGCGAGCACGGTGACGGCGAGGACCGCGCTGGTGAGGGTGGCGACGGAGCGGAGGGTCCGGGAGCGGGGACTCCTGGACGGACCGGCCCATGTCCTCCCCTGGGGGGCGCCGACCTGGGACATGACTTTTACCCCTTCGTCCGTTTTATGCCATTTAGAGATGATCACATCTCTTGGTCGTCCCACTGAAGGGCACCCGACGTGCCCCACCGCGACGACACGGCGACGGATCCCGGGGAACCCACCCGTGCGGCCCAACGCCCCCGTGGCGACGGCGGCCCCTCCCGCACCTCCCGGCGCTCCCCCGGCGGGGCCTCAGGCGGCGCCCGCGCTCCAGCGGCCCAGGACGGGCTCGGCCAGGGTCCGGGCGGGGCGGCACAGGGTCTGGCCGTACCGGGCGAACAGCTCGTCGCGGGAGGTGAAGCGGCCCAGGTCGGTACGGAGGTGGGCGGAGAGGTCACAGGCGCCGGAGGCGCCGTCGCAGGCGGCCGGGGCGTCCCAGTCGACGCCGGTGCGGGCCACGGCCTCGAAGAGGGTCTCCGCCCCGGTGTTGGCGAAGGCGCCGACCCCGTCCCCCGCGTCCCCCGCCGGTCCTCCGTGGTCGAAGAGGCCGGCGATCGGCACCCAGACGCCGTCGAGGCGGAACTCCGGCCAGGCGAGCAGCACCTCGGCCGGGACGAAGGGGCGCAGGCGCGGGAACCGCGGGTACCAGAAGGAGCCGTCGACCAGCAGGCCGCGCACCCGGGTCTCCGTGCCCAGGGCGCGGGCGACGGCCTCCAGGACGGCCATGCGCTGGCTGCACGAGCCGCGGCCGAGCCGCAGGGTGCGGGAGGCCCGGCGGCGGTCCTCCACCGAGTAGACCGGCCGCACCTCGGCGACGAGCAGCCGGTGGGCGGTCCGCAGGAGCTCCCGGCCGGAGCCGTCGCCCCGGGTCCCGGCCTCCCGCCGCACGCGCGCGGTGAAGGCGGCGACGAGCGGGTGGCCGTGGTCGAGGATCGCGGTCGGCCGGGTGGAGCCCGGGGCCGGGTCGGCGGCGGGCTCCGGGGCGGCGGGGCGGCCGGCCCCACGGCTCCGGACGGGCATCAGCAGTCGGCTGGTCATGGTGGCTCCCCCTCGGTCGACGCGCGGCCGGTGCCGCGGCGCCATCCTCCTCCCCCGCCCACGCGCGCGTACGAGGGGGGCGACCCAGGCCCCTCGTACGCGCGCGTGGGCGGGGGCCGGCGCCGGTCCCCGCCGCCCCTGGGGTCAGCCCGCGCGGAGCCAGCCGGCGCGGTAGGCGGCCCAGTCCTCCGGCCGCTCGGCGAAGTCGACGTACAGGGCGACGCCGAAGCGCTCGCGGCCCGGGTCGGTGCGGCCGAGGCCGAGGCGGACGCCCCGGACGCCGGCGGCGACGGTCTCCGCGTTCTCGTGGTGGCCGAGGTCGTCCTCGTGGAAGAAGGGCAGCCCCATGAGCAGGTCGGTGCTCTCCGGGGTCGCCTCCAGGGCGAGCGCGGTCTGCTGGGCGACGTAACCGCCGTACAGGCTCTCCAGCGGCATCCAGGTGTCGTACGACATCACGGCGATCTGGTCGACCCGCCGGGCCACCTCGCCGAAGTACTCCTGCGACCACCACTTGCCGTTGTCCCCGAAGAGGCCGAGCGCGGAGTGGGCGCCCGGCAGCGGGTCGATCTGGTGGGCGGCGACGGAGAGCAGCGCCGTCCGCTGCCGGGTCAGTCTCCCCAGCTCGTCGAGGAGGACGAGGTAGTCCCGGTCGCCGGACTGCAGCGGCTCCAGGTCGAAGTGGACGCCGTCGAAGCCCGCGTCGAGGATCTGCCGGGCGGAGCCGACGACCGCCCGGCGGGAGGCCGGGTCCGAGAGCCTGAGGCCGACGGGGCCGTCGTTGGCGAGGATGTCGCCGAGCCAGGCCTGGACCCGGACGTCCGGCAGCACGCGGTGGACGCCCTCGATCAGCCACCGCGCGCGCGGGTGCCGGGCGGCGGGCAGGGTGCCGTCGTGTTCGAGCGGGCCGGCGTGCACGTACAGGTCCTTGATCCCGGTGCCCCTCAGCCGCTCGGCGAGGGCCTTCAGGTCGGCGTCCTTCTTCCGGCCGTCCACCCACGCGTGCCCGATCCAGTACGCGTCCTTGCCGCGCGTGCGGGCGTCGTCGCGGAGGTCGCCCGCGTAGCTGACGCGCAGGGCGAGCGCGCCGAAGAGCGGCGGCACGACGAGCAGCAGCGCCAGGCCCAGCACCCACCAGCGCCCCTTGCGCCACACGCGTTTCAGCTGTCCGTCCATCCGAACCCCCTGGAGCCGCGGGTCTCCCGCCCGCTGGAGACCACCGTCATGACGTGCACCGACAGGGACGCCCGGCCGGCGCTGTCGGTTTCCGGGGGGGCCGGTGCCCGTCCGGTCGCGGGCCCGCGGCACCGTACATAACCTCCCTTTTGTGACCCGAACAGCCATCCGAGCCCTGCTCGCGGCGCTGGTGGCGGCGTGGTGGCTCGTCGCGGCCGGCGCCCGCGCCGACGACCCCGTCGTCCTCCCCTCCGACGGGCAGGTCCTCGACCGGGTGGGCGCGCTGCGCGACCGGCGCCCCGAGGTCACGGCGGCCCTCGACCGGCTCTACGACGACCGCCGGATCCAGCTCTTCGTGGTCTACGTACGGGACTTCTCCGGGCGCTCCGGCCAGGACTGGGCCGACGCGACCGCCGTACGCAACGGGCTCGGCCTCGACGACGTGCTGCTCGCGGTCGCCACCCACGACCGGCGCTACGGCTACTCCGCCGACCCCGGCTCCCGGCTCACCCAGGCGCAGCTCGACGACGTGGCCCGGACCGCGATCGAACCGGCGCTGCGGGCGAACGACTGGGCGGGCGCGGCGATCGGCGCGGCGGACGGCTACGCCGCCGTCCTCGCCGGACGGCCCGTCCCCGCCCCGTCGATCTCCCCCGGCCCGGCCGACCCCGGCGGCTCCGAGGCCGGCTCCGCGGCCTATCTGGTCCTCCCGGTCGCGCTCGTCGGCGGCGCCGGGGCGGTGGCGGCGTACGCGTACGCCCGCCGGCGCCGGCGGGCCGAGACCCGCACCACGCCCGGCGGCGGCGCGGCGGGCCGGTGGCGGCCCCCGGAGCCCTCCCTGGAGGAGCTGGACGGACGGGCCGGGCGGGCGCTGGTCGCCACCGACGACGCCGTCCGCACCAGCCAGGAGGAACTGGGCTTCGCCACCGCCCAGTTCGGCGAGGAGGCCACCCGCCCCTTCGAGGAGGCGGTGGCCTTCGCCGAGGAGCGGCTGACGGCCGCCTTCCGGCTGCGGCAGCGGCTCGACGACTCCTTCCCCGAGGACGACGCGACCCGGCGCTCGATGCTCGACGAGATCCTGCGCGACTGCGACGAGGCGAACGCCCGGCTGGACGCGGTGACCGAGGACTTCGACCGCCTGCGGGCCCTGGAGCGGACCGCGCCGGAGGCCCTGGCGGCGGTCGAGGCGGCCTTCCGCGAGCAGACCGGCCGGGTCGGCGGGGCGGAGGCGGCGCTGGCGGCGATGCGGGAGCGGTACGCGGAGTCCGCGGTCTCCCCGGTCGCCGGCGACGTCGAGCAGGCCAAGGACCGGCTGGTCTTCGCCACCGCCCGCGTCAACCAGGCCCGCCAGGCCCTCGACGACGGCGACAGCGGCTCCGCGGCCGTGCACGTGCGGGCCGCGGAGGGCGCGGTCGACCAGGCGGCCCGGCTGACCGAGGCGGTGGACCGGCGGGCGCGGGAGCTCGACGAGGCGGCCGGCCGGCTGCCGGGGGCGCTGACCGAGACCGACGCCGACCTGGCCGAGGCCCGCGGGCTCCTCGAAGGGACCCCCGGGGGCGGGCCGACGGGCGATCTGCGCGGCCGGATCGCGCGCGCCGAGGCGGTGGCGGCGGAGGTGCGGCGGACGGTGGAGGCCGGCCGGTACGACCCCCTGGACGCGCTGCGCCGGATCGAGGAGGCGGACGGGGCGCTCGACCGGGCCCTGGCCGGGGCGCGGGAGCGCGAGTCGGGCGACCGGCGCGCCCGCGGGCTCCTGGAGCAGGCGCTGCTGACGGCCGGCGCGGAGGCGGGCGCGGCCGCGGACTACGTCCAGACCCACCGGGGCGCGGTGGGCGGCGAGGCCCGGACCCGGCTGGCGGAGGCGCGGCGGCGGCTGGCGCGGGCGCGGGAGCTGGCGGCGGACGATCCGCAGGCGGCGCTGGCGGAGGCGCGGCAGGCGGACGGGCTCGCGCGGCGCGCGCAGGAGCTCGCCGAGCAGGACGTGCGCCGGTACGGGAACCCGAACGGGCTGGGCGGTGTAACAGGAGGGGGAGGGAGCGGTGGCGGCGGGCTCGGCGGGGCGGTGCTCGGCGGCATCATCCTCGGCGGGCTGTTCGGCGGGGGTTCCGGCGGAGGAGGGGGACGTGGGGGCGGTTTCGGGGGTGGTTTCGGGGGCGGAGGCTTCGGCGGCGGTCCCGGCAGCTTCGGCGGCGGCGGGACGCGCGGCCGGCGGGGCGGCGGCGGCCGTTTCTGAGTTCCACGCGGTTCACGGGGTCCCCCGGTGTCGTCCGGTCCCCACGGATTCCCCCAAGGAGCAGTGCCATGAGCAAGCAGACCGTCCTCGGCCGGGTCACCCAGCTGGCGAAGGCCAACATCAACGCCCTCCTCGACCAGGCGGAGGACCCGCAGAAGATGCTGGACCAGCTGATCCGCGACTACTCGGGCAACATCGCGGAGGCGGAGGAGGCGGTGGCGGCGACCATCGGCAACCTGCGGCTGATGGAGCAGGACCACGCGGAGGACGTGGCGGCGGCGGCCGAGTGGGGCGGGAAGGCCCTGGCGGCCAGCCGGAAGGCGGACGAGCTGCGGGCCGGCGGGCGGGCGGAGGAGGCGGACCGCTTCGACAACCTGGCCAGGGTCGCGCTGGGCCGCCAGCTCCAGTCGGAGAAGGAGGCGCGGACGGCCGAGCCGACGATCGCCGCGCAGACGGAGGTCGTGCGCAAGCTCACCACCGGCCTCGACCAGATGAAGGCCAAGCTGGGCGAGCTCCGGGCGAAGCGGGACGAGCTGGTCGCCCGCGCCCGGTCGGCGCGGGCGCAGAACACGATGATGGACGCGGTGAAGAACATCGACGTGCTGGACCCGACGAGCGAGCTGAGCCGCTTCGAGGAGAAGGTGCGCCGGGAGGAGGCGCGGGCGCTGGGCAAGCAGGAGCTGGCCGCGTCCTCGCTGGACGCCCAGTTCGAGCAGTTGGACGCGCTGGGCGACGAGGCGGAGATCGCGGCCCGGCTGGCCGCGCTCAAGGCGGCCTGAGGGCTCCGGGGCCCGGTTCAGAACATGCTGAGGAGCTGGTCCACGGTGGGCTCCGCCGTGGGCCCGCCGTCGGGGAGGGGCAGTTCGAACCAGACGGTCTTGCCGCGCGGGGTGCGGCGCGAGCCCCAGGAGGCGGAGAGCAGGCCGACGAGCTGGAGGCCGCGGCCGCCCTCGTCGGTGTCCTTGGCGCGGCGGCGGCGCGGCTGGACCAGTCCGGCGTCCCAGACCTCGCAGACGAGGGTGCGGTCGCGCAGCAGCCGGAGCCGTATCTCGCCCTCGCCGTACCGGAGCGCGTTGGTGACGAGTTCGCTGACGAGGAGTTCGACGGTGTCGACGAGCGGTTCGAGCTCCCAGGCGGTGAGCTGGGCGCGGGCGAGTTCGCGGGCCCGGCCGACGGAGCGGGGTTCGCGGGGCAGCTGCCAGTCCCCCACGGCCTCGGCGGGCAGTCCCCGGATACGGGCCATCAGGAGGGCGATGTCGTCCTCGCCGTGTCCGGTGTCGAGGCTGCTGAGGACCCGGTCGCAGACGTCCTCCAGGGGGCGGGCCCGGTCGGCGAGGGCCCGCCGGAAGGCGCTGAGGCCCTCGTCGAGGGGGTGGTCGCGGGATTCGACGAGTCCGTCGGTGTAGAGGGCGAGGAGGGAGCCCTCGGGGAGTTCGACCTCGACCTCCTCGAAGGGCTCGCCGCCGACCCCCAGCGGCATGCCGGGGGGCACGTCGAGGAGCAGCGCCTCCTCGCCGGGTTCGACGAGGACGGGCGGGAGGTGTCCGGCGTTGGCGAAGGTGCAGCGCCGGGTCACCGGGTCGTAGACGGCGTAGACGCAGGTGGCGAGGTAGACCTCGGAGAGTTCGGGGCCCCTGTTCTTGTGGGCGCGGGACTGCTGGGCGCCGATGGGGGCGCCGAGGCCGCGGGCGATCTCGTCGAGGTGGGAGAGGACCTCGGCGGGTTCGAGGTCGAGCTGGGCGAGGGTGCGGACGGCGGTGCGCAGTTCGCCCATGGCGACGGCGGCGCGCAGGCCGCGGCCCATGACGTCGCCGATGACGAGGGCGGTGCGGTGGCCGGGGAGTTCGATGACGTCGAACCAGTCGCCGCCGACCTCGGTGGCGTCGGTGCCGGGGAGGTAGCGGCAGGCGATGTCGAGTCCGGCGGCCTCGGGGTCGCCGGGCGGGAGCAGGCTGCGCTGGAGGATGAGGGCCCGCTCGTGCTCGCGCCGGTAGAGGCGGGCGTTGTCGATGCAGACGGCGGCGCGGGCGGCGAGTTCCACGGCGAGGGCCCGGTCGCGGTCGCCGAAGGGTTCGCTGCCCTTGGCGCGGGAGAACTGCACGAGGCCGACGACGGTGTCGTGGGCGACCATCGGGACGACGAGGGTGGAGTGGACGAGGTCGCCCTCGCCGCCGGGCACGGTCCGGACGCGGCCGGTGCGCAGGGCTCCGGCGCAGGGCGAGTTGAAGGGGTAGCGGTGGACGGCGCCGACCTCGATGGGGACGGGACCGCCGCCGTCCCCGGCCGGTCCGTGGCCCTCGTCGGTCCTGAGGGGGGTGTCGGAGACGGCGCTGGCGAAGGCGACCCGGCGCAGTTCGGCGCTGCCCGCGCCGTAGCCGACGTCGTGGGAGCTGCCCCAGCGGCCGGGCGGGGCCTCGTCGCCGGTGAGGAGTCCCTGGTAGAGGTCGACGGAGGCGAGGTCGCAGAAGCCGGGGACGGCGACGTCGAGGAGTTCGCGGGCGGTGGCCTCCAGGTCGAGGGTGTTCCCTATGCGGGAGCCGGCCTCGTTGAGGAGGGCGAGGTTGCGGCGGGCGCTGGCGGCCTCGCGGGCGGCGTTCTGCCGGCGGGTGACGTCGACGCCGAGGCCGGCGACGCCGATCGGGCGGCCGGAGCCGCTGTGCACCCGGTAGAGGTTGACGGACCAGTGGCGGCGGATCCGGGCGCCGGGGGCGGCGCCGGTGATGTGCAGGTCGGTGACGGACTCCCCGGTCTCCAGGACGCGGCGGAGCGCCTCGGTCATCCGGTCGGCCTCGGGCTTGGCGAGGTAGTCGTGGACGCGGCGGCCGCGGTGGTCGTCGGCGTCCCCGCCGAAGACCGCGGCGAAGCGCTGGTTGGCCCGCTTGACGGTGAGGTCGGTGCCGAAGAGGAGGAAGCCGAAGGGCGATTGGCCGAAAATCGCCTGGGAAGCGGCGAGGTCGGTCTCGATCCGCCGCAGCGCCCGGACGTCGACCACGATGCAGAGCGCGGCCCGCTCGCCGGTCCCGGTCTCGCTCGGCATCACGTACATCTCGGCGATGCCGTGCGGCCGGTCCTGGCCGGGGGCGCCGGGGAGGCGGAAGGGGACGAGGCCGGTCCACTCGCGCCCGTCGAGGATCTCCTTGACCCGCCGGTGTCCGCGATCGCGCAGCTCGGGGGGCATGAACGCCTCGACGGGGTCCTTGCCGCGGGCCTCCTGGGCGGACACCCCGAAGAGGTCGGCGGCCCGGCTGCTCCACTGCTCGACGCGTCCGTCGGGGCCGAGGGAGAAGGAGGCGACCCGGATGTAGTCGTAGATCGAACCGGGCGGGCTGCTCTGCCACACGACGCCGCTCGTCGTCTCGGATATCTCGCTCACGCGACCGTCCCCTCCAGCTCACCGCACCGGACCGGCCATGCCCGCAGTATTCAGCACGGCGGGCCCCGGCGGCACGACGTCCACGATCACAGGGTGGTCTCGGTCGGCTCCTGACCCGCTCCGGTGATCGTCATCCCTCCCTCTTTACTCACCAGGGAGAGCCAGCTCGAACCATACGGTTTTCCCGGTGCCGCCCTGCCGGGTCCCCCAGCGGCGGGCGGAGCAGGCCACGAGGGCGAGCCCGCGGCCCCCTTCGTCGTCGGGTCCCGCGGGCCGTTCGGTGGGGGGATCCGGAAGCGGATCGGAGACCTCCACGAGGAGCGCCGAGTGGCGGGGCGGGTCGGTGGCGGCGCCCTCGGCGCGCAGGATCCGCACGCCGATGGGTCCGGAGGCGTACCGCAGGGAGTTGGTGACCAGCTCGCTGACCAGCAGGACCGCCACGTCCCCGACGGCCGCGTCGATCCGCCAGGAGCGGAGCGTCTCGCGGACGGCGTGGCGTGCGGTGCGCACCGCGTCGGCCTCCGCCGGGAAGTTCCACTCGGCGCGGGCGCCGTCGGTGTCGATCACACGCGATCACTTCCCCAACCGTGGTTCGGCAGGAATTCGGCAGGAAGAGGAGCACCCTCTCCCGAGGAACCAATGGGGACATACCCGAAAATAAGGACGAAATATCCCTCCGGGTGCGACCGCGGGCGCACGGTGGCACGGACGGCGTAGGGCGCCGGCCGCGCGCCCGGGCTAGGGGCGCGCGGCGGGGAGGCCGAGCGCCGCCCGCGCGACGGCGGGGCGGTCCTGGTCGAGCCAGTCCACGGCGTCCAGTTCGTGGCGGGCGAGCCAGCGCAGCCGGTCGTGGTCCTGGAGCGGGCGGGGTTCGCCGGAGAGGAGGCGGGCGGTCCACACCCGCAGCACGTAGCCGGGCTTGAGGGGCCATTCGCCGGGGATCCGCTCGCCGGGCTCGACCTCGACGCCCAGCTCCTCGCGCAGTTCGCGGACGAGGGCGTCCTCGGGGCGCTCGCCGGGTTCGACCTTGCCGCCGGGGAGTTCCCAGCGGCCGGCGAGGTCGGCGGGGGCGCTGCGGCGGGCGGCGAGGAGCCGGCCGCGGTCGACCAGGGCGGCCGCGACGACGAGCACGGCACCGGTCCCGCGGTCGGGTCCGGTGCCGTGAGGGGTGGTGCGTTCGGTCATGCCCGCGAGGGTATCCGGGCGTCAGCCGGTGGGGGCGATGCGCTCGACCCAGTAGAGCTGCTTGTGGCCGCGCTCGTCGAGCGTGTCCGCGATCTTCTGGGCTTCGTCCTGGGTCGCGTACCGCCCCACCCGGTAGCGGTTGCCGTTGTCGTCCTGCCGTATCACGAGCCACGGGTGGACGGGGCCGCTGTCGGTCATCAGGCTTCTCCCTCCGCCGGGCCAGGCGTCACCAAGGATCTCCGGGAAACCGCAATCCGCATATGCCTGAGCTTACGCCTGACCTTCACACAGCGGATACGGGTTTTCACCAAGAGGCACGGGATCGGCCGGTTACCGACGGAAGGAGGCCGAAGGCCGCATGCCGGGCCCCGCCGCGGGGACGGCGGGGCCCGGCATGGGAACGGGAGCGGTGCGGGGGCGCCGGACGGGAGGGGGGCCGGGGCGCCGGGGGTCAGCGGACCGGGAGGGGGCCGGGGCGCCGGGGATCAGCGGACCGGGAGGTGGTACGAGAGGCGGTAGCGGTCGGCGGGGACGACGATGTCGGCGGTCTCGACGGCCAGCCCCGAGGCGTAGAAGGTGCGCTCGACGACCATGACCACATGGCCGGGGACGCCGCCGAGGACGAGCAGTTCCTCCGCGAGGCCGGGGCGGGCGCCGACCTCCTCCACCACGTTGTCCACGACGACGTCGATCGCCGCCATCCGCTCGACCACGCCGCAGCCGCCGAGCGGCCCTTCCTCGGGGAGCATGACGGGGGTGCGGCCGGTGACGGCGAGCGGCTCCCAGGAGGTGGCGATCATCATGGCCTCGCCGCCGTCCCGGTAGACGTACCGGGTGCGCATCACGCGGTCGCCCGGCGCGATGCCGAGCCGGGCGGCGACCTCCCCGCCCGCCTCCTCCTGCTCGCTGTGCGCGTCCCAGGTGCCGCGCGCGCCCTCGGCGGCCTGCTCCTGCCGGAAGGGGGAGGCGCCGGCGGCGGGCCGGTAGCCGGAGCGGGCGACGCGGCGGGGCACCGGCCGCTCCCGGACGTACGTCCCCGAGCCGGAGCGGCCCTCGACGAGCCCCTCGGCCATGAGCACCTTGCGGGCCTCCAGCGCGACGGTGTCCGACACCCCGTACTCCTCGCGGATGCGTGCCTGCGAGGGAAGGCGGGTATGCGGCGGGAGCGAGCCGTTCGCGATCTTCTCCCGCAGATCGCTCGCCACGCGCAGGTAGGCGGGCTGCTCACCGAACGTCACTGGACACTCCCCTCAGGTTGACAGACAGCTACAGCCTGACAACCGAATGTGGCCATCCGCAAGCATGGGCCAGAGTTTCACTCGAAGTGATGAAACAGTCCGTCACCTCCCACCCCCTTGACCCCTATTGGTCTGGACCAATACGTTCCTGCCTGCACGCCCGCTCAGCAGCTTCTCGGCCCGCCCGCCTCGCACAGGAACGAGCCCATGCGCCCCAGAGCCCTGACCAAGCCGGCCTTCGCCGCGGCCGCCGCGGCCGCCCTCGGCCTCCTCGCCTCCCTGGCCCCCGCCGCCGACGCCCACCCGCGCCCCGCACCCCGCCCGCCGGCCGCCGAACACGCCCTCAAGCGGGTCGGCTACTTCACCCAATGGGGCATCTACGGAAGGGACTTCCAGGTCAAGGACCTGGAGACGAGCGGCTCCGCGGCCCGGCTCAGCCACATCAACTACGCCTTCGGCATCGTCGACAAGGCCGGCAAGTGCGTCATCGGGCCGGTCCCCGGCTCCGACCCCTGGGCCGACTACGTCCGCCCGGTCGACGCCGCCGACTCGGTGGACGGGACGGCCGACACCGCCGAGCAGCCGCTGGCCGGCAACTTCAACCAGCTGCGCGAGCTGAAGGCGAAGCACCCGAACCTCAAGGTCATGATCTCGCTGGGCGGCTGGAGCGGCTCGGCGTACTTCTCCGACGCCGCGCGCACCCCCGAGTCCCGCAGGGCCCTGGTCTCCTCGTGCATCGACCTGTACATCAAGGGCAACCTCCCGCAGGACGGCGCCCGCGGCGGCGCCGGCGCGGCCGCCGGCCTCTTCGACGGCATCGACCTCGACTGGGAGTGGCCCGGCTCCGAGGGCAACCCGGGCAACGTCATCCGGCCCGAGGACAAGGTCAACTTCACCGCCCTGGTACGGGAGTTCCGCACCCAGCTCGACGCGTACGGTCGCTCGCTCCCGCAGCGGAAGCACTACGAGCTGAGCGCGTACGTGCCCACCGCCCCCGCCAAGATCGACGCGGGCTTCGAAGTCGCCAAGATCATGCGGGACTTCGACTTCGTGAACCTCCAGGGCTACGACTTCCACGTCTCCGGCGAGAAGACCACCGCCCAGCAGTCCGCGCTCTTCGCCAAGGACGACTGGAGCGTCGAGGGGACCGTGAGGTCCTGGCTGCGGCGCGGCGCCCCCGCCCACAAGCTCGTCGTCGGCATGCCGTTCTACGGCCAGGGCTGGACCGGCGTGACCGGCGGCGGCGACGGCCTCGGGCAGCCCGCCGCGGGCCCCGCGCCGGCGACCTGGGCGCCCGGCTCGGAGGACTACAAGAACCTCAAGAAGCTCGCGGAGTCGGGGACGTACGCGCTCCACCGCGGCCACCGGAACGGGCACGCCTGGCTCTTCGACGGCACCACCCTGTGGACCTATGACGACCCGGCCGTGCTGCGCACCAAGGCGAACTGGGTCCGGGCCCACGGGCTCGCCGGCGCGATGGTCTGGTCGCTGGACGGCGACACCGCCGACGGCGAGCTGATCGACGCCATCGACCGCGGCCTCACCCGCCGCTGACCCCGCCCGCTCCCCCGGGCCGCCCCGCCGGCGCCCCGGGGGCCGCGGACCGGACCGCCGGTGACGGCGTGCCCGGGAACCGGGGACGGCGGCCGGTCACGGGCCGCCGTCCCCGCCCCGGGCCGCCTCCCGGCACCGGCGGTCCGGTCCGCACGCCGCGGGGCCGGGTCTCCCACACCGGGACCCGGCCCCGCCCGCGTACCCCGCAGGACACCCCGCCCCGCAGGACACCCCGCCCCGCAGGACACCCCGCCCGGCCGGAGAACCGCCCGGGCGGAGCCCCGTCCGGCCGGAGTCCCGCCGGGCGCGGCCCCGCTAGGCGGACCCCTTCTCGCCGTCGGCCGGCGGAGGCGTGGACGTGAGGTCCAGGGCCTTGCGGACGTCCTTGCTGCCCTCCTCCGGCAGCAGCTCCCAGGCGCGGTCGTACTCCGCCCAGAAGGCGTCCGCGTCGGCGGCCCCCGCCAGCTTCCCCCACTGCTTCGACGCCGAGTCCAGGCTCGCCAGGTACGTGCCCACCGGCGCCTGCGCGGACTTCTCCCAGGCGCGGCCGCGCAGCCCGACGCGAGCCGAGTCGATCGCCGCGCGGACGTCGGCGGCCCAGGCGCGGTTGGCCTCGATGTCGTCCTCCGGGTCGTCCTCCGGCTCCTCGTAGACGGCGTCCTCGATGGGGTTCACATGGGTGAGGAAGGCCATCTGGTCCGTGGTGAGCGTGGTCGCGTCGGAGCGGAGCGAGCCCCTGGTCCGCTCCTCGCCGCCGATGCCGCAGGCGATGCGGTGCTCGCCCTCGCGCCACGCCCGCCGGTCCGGGAAGTAGTGGAGGGTCCAGGCGTCGGGTCCCAGCGACCAGGTGTCCAGCGCGTAGGTGCCGGCCATGGTCTCGCAGCGCTCCTCGCCGAGCTGCTGGAGCTTCTTCTCGCCGGGCCACGCGTCGAAGCCGGTGACCTCGAACCGGCCGGTGATCTCGCCGTTGTGGGGTTCCGCGCAGTCGACGACCCGGACCCCGAGGGTGTACTCGCCCTGCTCGCTGTCGTCGAGGAAGCACTCGCCGGTGCGCAGCTCCGTCGGCATGCGGACGGCGGCGGCCTCCCGCATGCCGTCCCTGAACGCCCGTACGCCTTCCTGGATCTGACCGGTGATCAGACCGAGGACGACCAGCAGGGTGCTGATCGTGGAGAGCGCGGTGCCGGCGATCGCGAGCCCCTTGCCGTTCTGCCCCCGCTTCTTGATCTGCCGCAGCGCGAAGACGCCGAGGACGAGCCCGAGCGGCGGCAGGCAGCAGACGATGCCGCTGACGAGGGAGCCGACGGCGAGCCCGTTGGTGGTCGCCCGCGGCGCCCCGTACGGCCCGTAGGGCCCGGGCGCCGCCACGTAGGGCATCCCCGGCGAGGTGTACGGCCCCGGGGCCGCGTACGGGCCGGAGACCGGGTACGCGGCGGGCGCGGGCGGTACGGCGGACGCCCCCGGCTCGGACGGCTGGGGCGGCTGGGTCGGCTCCACGGGTACGGTGCTCCTGTTGGGGCGGGGGCGAACAGACGATCGGGCGCGCATCGTACGCGGTCCGGCGGAGGGGGCGGCGATGCGGGGCGAAAAGCGGACGGACGGACCGGAGCCGACCACCCCGACGCGAGCGAACGGACCGGCGCCGTCCACCCCGACGCAAGCGAACGGACCGACGCCGCACGCCTCGACGCGAGCGGACCGACCGGCCCCGTCCATCCCGACGCGAGCGGACGACACGGAGCCGTCCACCCCGACGCGGACGGACGGACCGGCGCCGTCCGGCTGGACGCCGTCGCTCCCGGGCAGCACCGTCCGGGCGGTGAACCGGCTCACCGGGCGCTGGGCCGCCGCGCTCCCCGGCCCCCGCCGGAACACCGTCTTCTCCGCCGCCGGCGTCTGGCCCCTCCTCGCCTTCCTCGCGGCGGGCGCGGCGGGCCCGGCCCGCGCGGAGCTCGCCGAGGCGCTGGGCATGCGGGCGGAGGACGCCGCCGGGGCGGCCCGGGGGCTGGTGCGCGCGCTGGACGGCATCCGCGGCTCGGCGGCCGCGATCGGGCTGTGGGCCCGGCCGGACCTGCCGCTGCGCGACGAGTGGGCGGCCGGGCTGCCCGGCGCCTCGCTCGGCCGGTTCGGCGGGGACGACGCGGCGGACAAGGCGGCGCTGGACGCCTGGGCGGCGGAGCGGACGGGCGGGCTGATCCCGGCGATGCCCCTGGACCTCGACGCGTCGGTCCGGCTGGTGCTCGCGGGCGCCCTGACCGTACGGACCCGCTGGCTGCGCCCCTTCTGGGAATGCGGGATGGCCCCGGAGAGCGGTCCCTGGGCGGGCCGGGACCTGGTCGGGCTGCGCCGCACGACCGGCCTGCTCGACCGGGTCGGCGTCGCGCGGACGCCCGCCGGGCCGCTCACGGTCCTGCGGGTGCTCGGCGACACCGGGGTCGACGTCCACCTCCTGCTCGGCGAGGAGGACGCCGCGCCGGGCGCGGTGCTCGCCGCCGGGCTCGGCGTGCTGGACCGGACGCACCCCCTCGTCCCCGGGGACCTGCTGCCGCTCGGCGAGCCCGGTCCCGGTCTCGCCGTGCGGCACGTGCGCGCCACGAAGCGCACGCCCGTCCTCGACGTCACGGCCTCGCCGTTCGACATCACCGGCGAGCACGATCTGACGGCCCTCGCCGGGGTGTTCGGCCTGACCGCGGCGACGGACACGAGCCGCGGTCACTTCCCCGGCGTCAGCGACCACCCGCTGGCGGTCACCCGGGGCGCGCAGTCGGCCCTGGCCCGCTTCACCGAGGACGGCTTCGAGGCGGCGGCGGTGACCGCCCTGAGCCTCGTGGCGGGCGGGGCGTGGGACCCGCCGAAGCCGTACGTGGTGCGCCGCGTCGACTTCACCTGCGACCGGCCGTTCGGCTTCCTCGCCGTGCACCGCACCTCGCGGCTGGTGCTGTCGGCGGGATGGGTCGAGGAGCCGGTGGAGTACCGCTGGGAGGACGAGGAGGAGGACGGGGGCGCGTACGGGAACGGGTGAGGGGCGGCCGTCCGCCGACGGCCGCCCCTCAGGCGTTCACTGGCTCACGGTCGCTCAGAACTGGAGCGCCCAGGAGTCGATCTTGCCGGTGTCGGCGTTGGCGTTGTCCGTCACGCGGAGCTTCCAGGTGCCGTTGGCGACCTCCGCGGAGGCGTTGACGGTGTAGGTGGTGTTGATGTTGTCCGCGCTGCCGCCGGTGCCGAAGGCCTTCAGCGTGTACGCCGTGCCGTCGGGGGCGATGAGCTGGACCTGGAGGTCACCGATGTAGGTGTGGGCGATGTTCACCGGGACCTGGAGGGCCGAGGGGGCGTTGCCGGAGACGCCGCTGACGGTGACCGGGGACTCGACGGTCGCGTTGTCGGCGATGGCGTAGTCGGCGGTGTTCTCGAACTTCGGGCCGGGCGGCGGGGTGGTGCCGCCGCCACCGACGAAGAGCAGCTTGTTCGGGGAGCCGGTGCCGGGGCTGGTGACGACGTTCGGGGTGGCGGCGGTCGTCAGGGCCGTGGAGACCTGCGCCGGGGTGGCCGTCGGGTTGTCGGCGAGGTAGACGGCGGCGGCGCCGGCGACGTGCGGGGTCGCCATCGAGGTGCCGGAGATGGTGTTGGTGGCGGTGTCGCTGGTGTTCCAGGCCGACTTGATGGAGGAGCCCGGGGCGAAGATGTCGAGGACGCTGCCGTAGTTGGAGAAGCTGGAGCGGGCGTCGGTCGACGTGGTGGAGCCGACGGTGATGGCCTCGGTGACCCGCGCCGGCGAGTAGTTGGAGGCGTTGGAGCCGTCGTTGCCGGCCGCGACCGCGTAGGTGACGCCGGAGGCGATCGAGTTGCGGACGGCCGTGTCGAGGACGCTGTCGATCCCGCCGCCGAGGCTCATGTTGGCGACGGCCGGCTTGACGGCGTTGCGCGTCACCCAGTCGATGCCCGCGACGACCTGCTCGGTCGTGCCGGAGCCGGAGTTGTCGAGGACGCGGACGCCGACGATCTTCGCCTTCTTGGCGACGCCGTACGCGCCGCCCGCGACGGTGCCGGCGACGTGGGTGCCGTGGCCGTGGCCGTCCTGGGCGGTGTTGTCGTTGTCGATGGCGTCGTAGCCGTTGGCGGCGCGGCCGCCGAAGTCGCTGTGGCTGACGCGTACGCCGGTGTCGATGATGTACGCGGTGACGCCCTGGCCCGCGCTGTCCGGGTAGCTGTAGCTGGAGTTCAGCGGCAGGGCCTTCTGGTCGACCCGGTCGAGGCCCCAGGACGGCGGGGAGGGCTGGGTGCCGTCGATGGTGAAGACGCGGTTCTGCACCACGGACTTCACGGCGGGGTCGGCGGCGAGCTTCTTCGCCTGCGCCTCGGAGAGCTCGATCGAGTAGCCGTTGAGCGCCGAGGTGTAGGTGCGCTTGATCTTCGCGCCGAACTTGGTGGCGACGGCCCGGCCCCGGGCGGTCTCCGCCTGGGCGGACTCGTCGAGGGTGACGATGTAGCTGCCCGGGACGGTGCCTTCGGCGCCGGCGTTCTCGATGACGCCCTCCGGGGCCGTGGCGGCGGCGGAGGCGGGGAGGGCGGAGAGCGAGCCGAGGGCGAGCGCGGCGACGGCTATGGCCGCGGCGGTGGAGATACGGCGACGCGATGCGCGCATCACTGCCATGTGAGGTGTCCTCCTCGTGGGGGGTGCTCCCGTGGGGGTGGAGCCCGAGTGACCATCACTCTCGACAGGGACATGACAAGAGCACGTACGGCCCGACGCCGACTCCCGCGACTCCCGACCGCCCTGTCGTCGACCGAAAGATTGGCCGATCCATAGGAATCGCACAAGAGCCCCTGCGGCCCCGCAACACCCGTGCCACAGAACCGACATGACCGGCCGGTAGCTTCGGGCGGCCCTCACCGGCCCCCTCACCTGCGGCGGCGCGCTCCCGGACCCCGGCCCGGCCCTCCCGCCGGCGCCCGCGAACCCGTTCCGCGAATTCACAGCGGCGACACACGGGAACGGGCCCGTCTCCGATCCCCCGGGAGACGGGCCCGTCGTCGGCGGCCCGGCGGGCCGCCCGGATCAGAACTCGTCGGCGCCGTTGCGGAGTTCCGGCGTCCAGTACCCCGTCTTGGCGACGGCCTCGTCGACCGCGATGCCGCCCGCCGGGGCGGTGACCACAACGCTGCCCTCGGCCGGGCCGTCGGCGGCGAAGAGGTTCACGTTGAACTCCTTCACCACCTTGTTGTCCTCGTGGACGCCGCCGAGCGCGACGCGCACGTTGGCGTAGGCGGGCGCGCCCGGGTTCAGGACCACGGGGGCGGCCGGCTTGCTCTTGGCGACGGGCGGGACGTCCTTCGCCGTCTGGATCTCGCCGAAGGCGATGAGCGGGTGGCCGAGGAGGCGGCAGGCGCGGCCGGAGGTGTTGGTGGCGGTCAGGACGATGTGCTCGGTGGGCACCTCGTCCGCCTTCGCGGCGGTGATCTTCACGTCGCCATAGGCGCAGACGGGCGCCTGCGCGTCGGCGGCACCCTGGTCACCGGTCGAGCTCTGCCCGCCGGTGGAACCCTGGCCGCCGGTGGAACCCTGGCCCCCGGTCGAGCCCTTCGCGGCGGCCGGGGCGCCGGACGCGGTGGCGTCCCCGGACCCGCCCGCGGCGCCGCTCCCGCCGGCGGTGGCCGAGGCGGCCGGGGCGGCGGACGTGGTCTCCGGGGCGGCGGCCTGCTGCGAGGTCTTCGCGCTGCCGGCGTCCTTCGCGCCGTCCTCGCCCCCGCAGGCCGTCAGGCCGAGCGAGGCGGCGGTGACGGCGGCGACGAGCAGGGCGGCCCTGGTGGTGCGGTGCGACGTACGCATGTCGGTTTCCCCCGTGGAGCGTGAAGTGTGAAGCGGTCGGTTGTTGCCGAGTTCAGCTTCCGGCTCCGCGCTGCCGTACCGCTTGCGTATCGCTAACGCCCCGCCGCCAGCCGCGCGAGCCGCTCCGTCGCCCGCGCCGTGCCCTCCGGGAAACCGGCCGCCTCGGCGTCGGCGGCGGCCCGTTCCAGCTGGTGGGCCGCCTCCTCCAGGCGGCCGATGCCGGCCAGCGCCTCGCCCCGCGTGATCCGCAGCTGGGCCTGGACCACGACGGCGTCGGGCGCCACGAGTTCCCCCGCGCGAAGCACGTGCGCCAGGGCCTGCTCGTACTCCCCCGCCCGCAGACAGTGCCCGGCCAGGTGCTGGAGGGTCAGCACCTGCGTGGACGGGTGCCCGGTCCGGTCGGCGAGCACGACCGCCTCCGCCATGAGCGCGCGGGCCCGGGCGCACTCCCCCGTGGCGTCGAGGACCGCCGCGTGGTTGACGACGGCGATCGCCTCGCTGATCGGGTCGCCGGCCCGGGCGGCGAGCCCGGGCGCCTGCTCCAGGTGGACGAGCGCCTCCTCGTCCCGCCCCTCCTCGTGGAGGATCCAGCCGAGCAGCGCCCGGGTCCGGGACTGCGCGTCGGGGTCGCCGACCGCCTCGGCCGAGGCGAGGCCCGCCTCCAGGAGCGGGGTCCAGCCGTCCTGGAGCCGCATGAGCATCAGCGGCCACGGCACGAGGGCGAGCCGCCAGGCCCGGTCGTGCAGCCCGAGGGCGGCGGAGGCGGCCACCGCCCCCTCCAGGGCGGGGCGTTCGGCCGCGTACCAGTCGAGCGCGGCCGCCCGCCCCTCGAACTCCGGGATCGCGGCGGGCCGGCGGACGTCGGCGGGCAGCGCGTAGCAGGGCTGCGAGCCCGGCTCCGCGGCGGCGTCGGCCGCGAGCCCCGTGTACAGGTAGTGGTCGAGGAGCCGGCGCAGCCCCTCCGGATCGGCCTGCGGGGCGAGTCCGCGCGCGTAGAGCCGTACGAGGTCGTGCGGGGTCCAGCGGCCGGGCACCGCCTCGGTGAGGAGGTGGGCCGCGGCGAGCCGCTCCAGGTCGGCCGAGGCCCGCGCGGGCGTGGTGCCGGCGAGCGCGGCGGCGGCGAAGTGGTCCACGTCGGAGCCGGTGTGCAGGCCGAGCGCGCGGAAGGCGCGGGCGGCGGACTCGGGCAGCTGCTGCACGGTGAGGCGCAGGGCGGCGGAGACCCCGACGTCCTCCACGTCGAGGAGGGCCAGCCGGCCCTGCTCGTCGGCGAGTTCGCCGACCATCGCGCCGAGGGACCGCCCCGGCCGCTCGGCGAGCCGGGCGGCCGTCACCCGCAGCGCGAGCGGCAGCCCGTCGCAGAGCCCGGCGAGCCGGGCGGCGGCGTCCGGCTCGGCGGCGACCCGCGCCTCCCCGAGCACGGTCGCGAGGAGCTCCGTCGCGTCGGCGGGCGGCAGCTGGCCGAGCGGCACCGGGCGGGCCGCGTCGGAGGCGATCAGCCCGCCGAGCCGGTCCCGGCTGGTCACCACGGTCACGCACCCCTCGCCGCCGGGCAGCAGCGGCCTGACCTGCTCGGAGGAACGGGCGTTGTCGAGGACGACGAGCATCCGGCGGCCGGCGGTGAGGCTGCGGAAGAGCGCCCCGCGCCCCACGGCCGTCTCCGGCACCCGCTGCTGCGGCACGCCGAGCGCGAGCAGGAACTCCCGCAGCACGACGCCCGTCTCGGGCGCCGGGGTGTCACTGAAGCCGCGCAGGTCGGCGAAGAGCCGCCCGTCGGGGAAGGCGACCCGCCGCCGGTGGGCCCACTGCACCGCGAACGCCGTCTTGCCGACCCCGGCGGGCCCGGTCACCAGACAGACCGGCCCCTCGCCCCCGCCGGCCGCCCGGTCGAGCAGCGCGGTCTCGGCCTCCCGGCCGGTGAACCCGCGCGGCGCGCGCGGCAACAGCTCGGGCACCACGGGCACGTCGGGGGCCTCGGGCACCGCGGCCACCGGGGCCACGGCCGGCACCGGCCCGCCGCTCCCCGGGTCCCGCAGCAGCGCCGCGTACGTCTCGCTCAGCGCCCCGCCCGGATCCACGCCCAGCTCCTCGGCGAGCAGCCGGCGGGTGCGGTGGTACCAGTCGAGGGCGTCCGACCGGCGGCCGGCCCGGGCCAGTGCCGTCATCAGCGCGGCGGCCAGCGACTCGCGCAGCGGGTGCGCGACGGCCTCGGTCCGCAGGACGGCGGCGGCCCGGCCGTGCTCGCCGAGCTTCCCGTACGCCTCCGCCAGCGCCTCCACCGAGGAGAGCCGCAGCTCCTCCAGGGCGGTGGCGGCGGCCTCCAGCGGCCCGCTGGGCACGGTGCCGGTGAGCGCGGGCCCCTGCCAGTACGACAGCGCCTCGCGCAGCATCCGCACGCTGTCGGCCGCGTGCCGCTGCGCGCCCGCGAGCCCCACGAGCTCCTCGAACCGGTGCGCGTCGACCAGCGACTCCGGCATCCGCAGCAGGTACGCCGACCCCTGCGTGGTGAGCTCGACGCCGTACGCCTCGGCCCCGTGCGCGGCGAGCAGCGCCCGCAGCCGCGAGACGTGCCCCTGGAGCACGGTCTTGGCGTGCGTCGGAGGCTCGTCCTCCCACAGCGCGTCCATCAGGCCCGTCACGTTCACGGCCGTGTTGGGACGCAGCAGCAGCGCGGCCAGCAGGCTGGTCCGCTTGACCGGCCCGGGCGCCACGTCGCCGCTCTCCGTCACCACGGCCACGGACCCGAGCAGCCGGAACTCCACCCGTACCTCCGCGTCGCTTCTCCCCCGCCGCTCCCCCGGCAGCAGAGAATACGCGCCGCTCCCGCCCCCACCTGCACCGATCCCGCCCCCACCCCCCGATTCGGCCGAAACCGACGGGCGGACGCCCGATACCGAAGCGCCCGCACCCCCGGAGGGAGGAACGGGCGCTCGGCACGGACGCGGGTCAGACGTTGAAGCGGAACTCCACCACGTCGCCGTCCTGCATGACGTACTCCTTGCCCTCCATGCGGGCCTTGCCGGCGGCGCGGGCGTCGGCGACGGAGCCGGTCTCGACGAGGTCGGCGAAGGAGATGACCTCGGCCTTGATGAAGCCCTTCTGGAAGTCGGTGTGGATGACACCGGCCGCCTCGGGGGCCGTGGCGCCCTTCTTGATCGTCCAGGCGCGGGACTCCTTCGGGCCGGCCGTGAGGTAGGTCTGGAGGCCGAGGGTGTCGAAGCCGACGCGGGCGAGGGTGGCGAGGCCGGGCTCCTCGGCGCCGACGGACTGGAGGAGCTCCATGGCGTCCTCCTCGTCGAGCTCGGCGAGGTCCGCCTCCAGCTTGGCGTTGAGGAAGATCGCCTCGGCCGGGGCGACGAGGGCGCTCTGCTCGGCCTTGAAGGCGTCGTCGGTGAGCTCGTCCTCGTCGACGTTGAAGACGTAGAGGAAGGGCTTGGTGGTGAGGAGGTGGAGGTCGTGGAGGAGCTCCGCCTTCTCCGAGCCCTGGACGATGCCCTGGGAGAAGAGGGTGTCGCCGCGCTCCAGGATCTCCTTCGCCGCCTCGACGGCCGCGACCTTGGGGGCCACGTCCTTCTTGATGCGGGCCTCCTTCGCCAGGCGCGGGAGGACCTTCTCGATGGTCTGGAGGTCGGCGAGGATCAGCTCGGTGTTGATCGTCTCGATGTCGTCCTTGGGCGAGACCTTGCCGTCGACGTGGACGACGTTCTCGTCCTTGAAGGCGCGGATGACCTGGCAGATCGCGTCCGACTCGCGGATGTTCGCGAGGAACTTGTTGCCCAGGCCCTCGCCCTCGCTCGCGCCGCGCACGATGCCGGCGATGTCGACGAAGTCGACGGTGGCCGGAAGGACGCGCTGCGAGCCGAAGATCTCGGCGAGCTTGGCCAGGCGGGGGTCGGGGACGCCGACGACGCCGACGTTGGGCTCGATCGTGGCGAACGGGTAGTTGGCCGCCAGCACGTCGTTCTTGGTCAGGGCGTTGAACAGGGTCGACTTGCCGACATTCGGCAGGCCGACGATTCCGATCGTGAGCGACACGGTGGCGACTTCCCTAGATACGGATGATGGGTCGATCCCCCAGTTTACGGGGGGCCCGGGGCGCCCCTCACCGGCCGGGCGGCAGTCGTCTTCGGCCGACTTCGGTCGAAGTGCGGCCCGAGATCACCCGAAGGGCGTGTCCCGGGCCCCTCCCGCCGCCCGCCGACCTACGTTGGTGAGGTGGAGCAGCAGCAGCGCAGGACAAGTCAGCCGCAAGGCCGCAGACGGCCGCAGACCCCGCTCACGCCGCCCGGCGCGCTCGTGGAGGTGGAGGGGGCCGGGGCCGGTGCGGCCACCGTCTACCGGGTCGGCACCCCGGCCGCCGCGCGGCGGCCGGCGCCGCCGGTGGTGCAGGCCCTGCGGCGGCTGCCCGCGCCCCGGCTCACCGGTCTCGGCGCGGGGCTCTTCGCCTCGGCGGCGATGCTCGTCGTCGGCTTCCTGGACTGGCTGGTCCTGGACGGTTCGCCGCTGGCCTTCGGGCTGCTGTTCCTGCCGGTGAGCGCGCTCACCGCGCTCTGGGTCCGTACCGCCGACCTGGTCACGGCCCCGATCGCCGTCCCGATCGCCTTCGCGGTGGGCGTGGTGCCGATCTCGGGCGGCAGCGGGGGCTTCGGCGGCCAGGCGATGGCCGTGATCACCGCCCTCGCCGTGCACGCGGGCTGGCTGTACGGCGGCACGCTGGTCGCCGGGGTCATCGCGAGCGTACGGAAGGTGCGGGAGATGGGCCGCCGGCGGCGCCGTCCCGCCGGCCCGGCCCAGCCGGCCGGGACCCCCCGCGGCACCGGCCCCGGCCCCGCCCGGCGGAACCCGTCCGCCGCCCGCGGCCGGCGGACGACCCCGTAGCCGGCCCGCCGCCCGCGGTCACGCCCGTGCGGTCACGCCCGTACGGTCCGCTCCGGCCGGGTCCGCCGCGTGCTCGCGGCCATCGCCGCGCCGACGATGCCGGCGTCGTTCCTCAGCTCCGCCGGGACGATCTCGGTGCGCAGGCCGTCGAGGTACGGGAGGAACTTGTCGGCCTTGCGGCTCACGCCGCCGCCGAGGATGAACAGCTCCGGGGAGAAGAGCATCTCCACGTGGGCCAGGTACTTCCGGAGCCGCTTGGTGGCCCAGTGCTCCCAGCTCAGCTCCTCGTCCTCGCGCGCCTTCGAGGAGGCACGCTTCTCGGCGTCGTGGCCCTTGAGCTCCAGGTGGCCGAGTTCCGTGTTGGGCACCAGGCGGCCCTCGGTGAAGACGGCGGAGCCGATGCCGGTGCCGAGGGTCAGCAGGATCACCGTGCCGGTGCGGCCGCGGCCGGCGCCGAAGGTCATCTCGGCGACGCCGGCCGCGTCGGCGTCGTTGAGGACGGTGACGGGGAGGCCGCCGACGGCTCCGCTGATGAGGGCGCCCGCGTCGGTGTCGATCCAGGACGGGTCGACGTTGGCGGCGGTGCGGACCGTGCTGCCGGTGACGACGCCGGGGAAGGTGACGCCGATCGGGCCGGTCCAGCCGAAGTGGGCCACGACCTCCGCGACGCTGGCGGCGACGTCGCGGGGCGTCGAGGGTTGCGGGGTGAGGACCTTGTACCGCTCCTCGGTGAGGGCGCCCCGCTCCAGGTCCACGGGGGCGCCCTTGATGCCCGAGCCGCCGATGTCCACTCCGAAGACGTTCATGGACCCAAGCTAACCGGCGGGGGCGGGTCCTACTCCTTGACGAGCTCGGCGGCCTCGGCGCGCAGGTCGCGGCGGAGCTCCTTGGGGAGCGAGAAGGTGAGGTGCTCGTCGGCGGTCTTGACGAGCTCCACGTCCGCGTAGCCGCGCTGCGCCAGCCACTCCAGGACCTCCTGGACCAGCACGTCGGGGACGGAGGCGCCGGAGGAGAGGCCGACCGAGGTCACGCCCTCCAGCCACGCCTCGTCGATCTCGCTCGCGAAGTCCACCAGGTACGCGGCGGGGACGCCGGCCTGCTTGGCGACCTCGACCATGCGGATCGAGTTCGAGGAGTTCTTGGAGCCGACGACGATGACGAGCTCGGCCTGGCCGGCCAGCTCCTTGATCGCGGTCTGGCGGTTCTGCGTGGCGTAGCAGATGTCGTCCGACGGCGGGGAGAGGAGCTGCGGGAACTTGTCCTTGAGGGCGTCGACCGTCTCCATGGTCTCGTCGACCGAGAGGGTGGTCTGGGAGAGCCAGACGACCTTGGAGGGGTCGCGGACCTCGACCTTGGCGACGTCCTCGGGGCCGTCGACGAGCTGGATGTGGTCGGGGGCCTCGCCGGAGGTGCCGATGACCTCCTCGTGGCCCTCGTGGCCGATGAGGAGGATGTCGAAGTCCTCCTTGGCGTAGCGGACGGCCTCCTTGTGGACCTTGGTGACCAGCGGGCAGGTCGCGTCGATCGTCGCGAGCCGGCCCCGGCGGGCCTCCTCGTGGACGGTCGGGGCGACGCCGTGCGCGGAGAACATCACGATGTTGCCGGGCGGGACCTCGGTGGCCTGGTCGACGAAGATCGCGCCCTTCCGCTCCAGGGTCTGGACGACGTACTTGTTGTGGACGATCTCGTGGCGGACGTAGACGGGGGCCCCGTACTGCTCCAGGGCCTTCTCCACGGCGATCACGGCACGGTCCACGCCCGCGCAGTAGCCGCGGGGAGCGGCGAGCAGGACACGCTTCGGGCGGTTGGTCGCGGGCGTTGCAGTCATGCGTCCCATCGTAAGGCCGCGTCGGTGACCGGCTGGAGCGCGGCCGTGTCCGAGACTGACGCCATGGCTGAGAACGCGCAGGTGGACCGGGCGGAGCCGGGGCCGGACCACACGGGGCTCCGCAGGACGCTCGGCTTCCGCGACCTGGTCGTGTACGGACTGCTGTTCATCGCGCCGATGGCGCCGGTCGGCGTCTTCGGCACGCTCGACGCGAAGTCCGGCGGCGCGGTCGCACTGGTGTACGTCGTGGCGACGGTGGCCATGGCGTTCACGGCCTTCAGCTACGCGCAGATGGTCCGGGTCGCCCCGCAGGCCGGCTCGGTCTTCGCGTACGCCCGCAAGGGGCTGGGCGAGGGGCCCGGGTTCGTCGCCGGCTGGATGGCGATGCTCGACTACCTGCTGATCCCGGCCGTCGCGTACCTCTTCGCGGGGATCGCGATGGAGGCGCTGGTGCCGGAGGTGCACCGGTGGGTGTGGACGGGGATCGCGGTGGTGGTGACCACCCTGCTCAACCTGTGGGGGGTGCGGGCGGCGGCCCGGGTGGGCTTCGCGGTGCTCGCGATGGAGATCGTGGTGCTGCTGGTCTTCGTGGTGTCGGCGGTGGTGGTGCTCGTACGGGACGGGGCGCAGCGCGACTGGTGGTCGCCGCTCACCGGCGACGGGACCTTCTCGCTCGCGGCGGTGGTCGGCGCGGTGTCGGTGGCGGTCCTGTCGTACCTCGGCTTCGACGCGATCGCGGCCTTCGCGGAGGAGGTCACCGGGGGCTCGGCGAAGGTGGCGCGGGCGCTGCTCTTCTGTCTGGTGCTGGCGGGTGTGCTGTTCGTCGCGCAGACCTGGCTGGTGGCGCTCCTGGAACCGGTCTCCTCGGCGGAGCTGGCGGCCGACCCGGGGAGGCAGGGCTCCGCCTTCTACGACGCGGTGGACGCCTCGGTGGGCGGCTGGCTGCACGACCTGGTCGCCGTGTCGAAGGCGATCGGCGCGGCCTTCGCGGCGCTGGCCGGGCAGGCGGCGGGCGGCCGGCTGCTCTTCGCTATGGGCCGCGAGGGGCGGCTGCCGCACGCGCTGGCGCGGACCGACTCGGGCGTGCCCCGGGTGGCGCTGCTGGTGTCGGCGACGGTGACGATGATCGCGGCGGTGTGGGCGGCCCGCCGCGACGACGGCCTGGACCACCTGGTGTCGGTGGTCGACATCGGCGCGCTGACGGCCTTCGTCCTGCTGCACGCGAGCGTGGTGGGCTGGTTCGCGGTCCGGCGGGCGGAGGGCGAGCCGCACTGGCTGAAGCACGTCGTCCTGCCGGTGGTCGGCGCGGCGATCCTGGTCGCGGTGATCGTGGAGGCGTCGGCGGCGGCGCAGCTGGTGGGCGTGGTCTGGCTGGGCGTGGGCCTGGTGGTGCTGGCGGTGCAGGGGGCGGGGCGGCGGCCCGCCGGGGGGTGAGCCCGCGGGGCTCCGCGGTCCCGGGGGCGGGCCGGGGCGGGCCGGGGCGGGGGCCGCTCGGGCCGTCGTGGCGCTGACGTTGTCGGAGGGCGCCGTTACGCTCGGTGCATGGCTCTGACTACGTCCGCCGAAGCGCCGCTGCCCGTCGGTGAGGTCTCCCGGATGATCGGGGGGTGGATCGACCGGCTGGGGGCGATCTGGGTCGAGGGGCAGATCACCCAGCTCTCGCGGCGCCCCGGGGCCGGGGTGGTCTTCCTGACGCTGCGGGACCCCTCGTACGACGTCTCCATCGGGGTGACCTGTTACCGGCAGGTCTTCGACGCGGTGGCCGACGTCGTCTCGGAGGGCGCGCGGGTCGTCGTGCACGCCAAGCCGGAGTGGTACGCGCCGCGCGGGCAGTTGTCGCTGCGGGCGGCGGAGATCAAGCCGGTGGGGGTCGGCGAGCTGCTGGCCCGGCTGGAGCAGCTGAAGCGGGGGCTGGCGGCCGAGGGGCTGTTCGCGCTCGACCGGAAGAAGCCTCTGCCGTTCCTGCCGCGGCTGATCGGCCTGGTCTGCGGCCGGGCGTCGGCGGCCGAGCGGGACGTGCTGGAGAACGCGCGGCGCAGATGGCCGGCCGTCCGCTTCGAGGTGCGGAACGTGCCGGTGCAGGGCGTGAAGGCGGTCCCCCAGGTGATCGCGGCGGTCCGGGAGCTGGACGCCCACGAGGACGTGGACGTGATCGTGGTGGCCCGGGGCGGCGGCAGCGTCGAGGACCTGCTGCCCTTCTCGGACGAGCAGCTGGTGCGGGCGGTGGCCGCGTGCCGGACGCCGGTGGTGTCCGCGATCGGGCACGAGCCGGACTCCCCGCTGCTCGACCTGGTGGCCGACCTGCGGGCCTCCACGCCGACGGACGCGGCGAAGAAGGTCGTCCCGGACGTGGGCGAGGAGCTGGAGCGGGTGCGCGGGCTGCGGGACCGGGCGCTGCGGACGGTCCGGGGGCTCGTCGAGCGGGAGGAGCGGGGGCTCGCGCAGGCGCTGGCCCGGCCGGTGATGGAGCAGCCGCTGCGGATGGTGGAGGCCCGGGAGGACGAGCTGGACGCCCTGCTCGCGCGGAGCCGGCGGGTCCTCGGGCACCTGCTCGACCGGGCGGAGTCGGAGGTGGCGCACACCCGGGCGCGGGTGCGGGCGCTCTCCCCCGCGGCGACCCTGGAGCGCGGCTACGCGGTGCTCCAGCGGGCGGACGGGGCGGTGGTCCGCGCGGCGGCGGAGGTCGCGGAGGGCGAGGAGCTGCGGGCTCGGGTGGCCGAGGGCGAGTTCACGGTGCGGCGCGCCTGAGCCGGGGCGGACGCGGGAGCGGGCCCGGGCGCAGAAACGGGCACGGGTACAGAAGCGGGCACGGAAGTGGGACCGGACCCGGAATCGGGCACGGAACCGGACGGGACATGGAGGACGGAGAAGAGATGGCGAGCGGTACGGAGACGACGGCGTCCCTCGGATACGAGGAGGCCCGCGACGAGCTGGTCGAGGTGGTCCGGCGCCTGGAGGCGGGCGGGACGACGCTGGAGGAGTCGCTGGCGCTCTGGGAGCGCGGCGAGGAGCTGGCGAAGGTCTGCCGGCGCTGGCTGGAGGGGGCCAGGGCCCGGCTCGACGCCTCCCTGGCGGCCGGGGAGGACGACGAGGGGGACGGGGAGGAGTGAGCGGACGGGGGCGGGGGCCGAGGGGCCGTTAGACTGGCGCGAGTGAACCGGATCACTATCCGGATCGGATAGTTGAACTTTCACCAATCCTGGGCGTACTGTCGAGACATCGCCCGGATCCCCGCCGGGCGGTCCCCTTGCAGTCCGGAAGGTACGCAGCATGTCCCTCGTTCTCGACTCCGCCGCCCAGGACCTCCTCTTCCGCGAGGCCCGCACCGCCAACACGTTCACCGACGAGCCGGTGACCGACGAGCAGGTCCAGGCGATCTACGACCTGGTGAAGTACGGCCCCACCGCCTTCAACCAGACCCCGCTGCGCATCACCCTGGTCCGCTCCGAGGAGGCCCGCGAGCGCCTCGTGAAGCACATGGCCGAGGGCAACCAGGCCAAGACCCGCACGGCGCCGCTCGTCGCGATCCTCTCCGCCGACAACGAGTTCCACGAGGAGCTCCCGGCCCTGCTCCCGCACTTCCCGCAGGCCAAGGACATGTTCTTCGCCGAGCGTCCGGTCCGCGAGGGTTCCGCCCTGCTGAACGCCGCCCTCCAGGCCGCGTACTTCATCATCGGCATCCGCGCCGCCGGCCTGGCCGCCGGCCCGATGACCGGCCTGGACTTCGCCGGCGTCCAGAAGGAGTTCCTGGACGCCGACCACACCCCGCTGATGGTCGTCAACATCGGCAAGCCGGGCGAGGACGCCTGGTTCCCGCGCTCCCCGCGCCTGGCCTACGACGAGGTCATCACGACCGTCTGAGCCGGACCCGCGCACGGCGAAGCCCCCGGTGCCTCGGCACCGGGGGCTTCGTCGCGCCCGGGGCGTCAGGCCTGCTTCGACCGGAGCGCGGCGGCCATCTCCGCGAGGGTGTCGAAGGACGCCGTCCCCGTCACGACCGTGGTCGCCCCGCCGTCGGTCCGCACCAGCGCGTCGTACTTGGGGCCCTCCCAGCGCTGCCACACCTGGCCGGCCACCGTCTGCGTCTTCCCGGTGTCCTTGGCCGCGTGGGTGACCTTGGGCACGAACTTCTTCGGCTCGGTGGTCGACTGGTTGACCGAGACGTACTGGGTGTCCGGGGAGAGGAAGCCGAGCTGCCAGGCGTCGCCCTGCTCGCGCTTGTACGAGACGACCGTCGCCTTCCAGCCCTCGCCGAGGCCCTCGGGCGCGAGCACCGGATACGGCGCCGCGCGCTGGGCCGTGATCAGCTCGACCCGGTAGTCCTTGGCCTTCACCGGAGCCGCGTCCTCGTCGTGCGGGATGAAGAGATACATGACCCCCGCGGCGACCATGATCACACCGAGGGACTGGAACATCCCGCGTACCGTCTGCCTGCCTCGCTTAGCTGCCACGCCCCATATGGTCGCATCCGGGTCCCGCGCTCATACGTGGGCCCCTCTGCTCAATTTGTCGACCTGGCGATAGAGTCACAGCACCCTCCTTTTTCCGGCCGTCGTCGTACAGAAAGGTGCGCTCCGATGACCGAGCACCACCTGCCCCCCGAGCTCGAGGTCTCCCCCGAGGCTCCCGACCGCAACCTGGCCCTCGAACTGGTCCGGGTGACCGAGGCCGCCGCCATGGCCGCCGGCCGCTGGGTCGGCCGCGGCGACAAGATCGGCGCGGACGGCGCCGCGGTCAACGCGATGCGGACCCTCATCTCGACCGTCTCGATGAACGGCGTCGTCGTCATCGGCGAGGGCGAGAAGGACGAGGCGCCGATGCTCTTCAACGGCGAGCGGGTCGGCGACGGCACCGGCGCCGAGGTCGACATCGCCGTGGACCCGATCGACGGCACCACCCTGAACGCCAAGGGCATGCCGAACGCCATCGCCGTGCTCGCCGCCGCCGACCGCGGCGCCATGTTCGACCCGTCCGCGGTCTTCTACATGGACAAGCTGGTCACCGGCCCCGAGGCCGCCGACTTCGTCGACATCAACGCGCCCGTCTCGGTCAACATCCGCCGGGTCGCCAAGGCGAAGGGCATGAACGCCGAGGACGTCACCGTCGTCATCCTGGACCGCCCCCGCCACGAGGGCATGGTCAAGGAGATCCGCGAGACCGGCGCCCGGATCAAGTTCATCTCCGACGGCGACGTGGCCGGCTCGATCATGGCCGCCCGCGAGGGCACCGGCGTCGACCTGCTCATGGGCATCGGCGGCACGCCCGAGGGCATCATCTCGGCCTGTGCCATCAAGTGCCTGGGCGGCGTGATCCAGGGCAAGCTGTGGCCGAAGGACGACGCGGAGCGCCAGAAGGCCGTCGACGCGGGCCACGACCTGGACCGGGTCCTCACCACGACCGACCTGGTCAGCGGCGACAACGTCTTCTTCGTCGCCACCGGCATCACCGACGGCGAGCTGCTGCGCGGGGTGCGCTACCGCTCCGAGACCGCGACCACCCAGTCCCTGGTCATGCGCTCGAAGTCCGGCACGATCCGCCAGATCGACTCCACGCACCGGCTCGCGAAGCTGCGCGCCTACAGCAAGATCGACTTCGACCGGGCGAACTGACCCCGGACGGACCGGCGCCGGCCCGACGACGGCGGACACGGAGAGGGGCGCCCCCATGTGCGGTGGGGGCGCCCCTCTCCGTACGGAACCGGGTCCGGCCCGTCAGCCGGCCTGGGCGATCCGCTCCGCGGCGGCCGCCTTGCGCAGCTCCACCTCGCGGCGCCGGCGGCGGGCCAGCACCACCCGGCGCTCGGCGGCGGTGAGCCCGCCCCACACGCCGTACGGCTCCGGCTGGAGCAGCGCGTGCTCGCGGCAGTCGACCATCACGGGACAGCGGGCGCAGACCCGCTTCGCCGCCTCCTCCCGGGCCAGCCGGGCGGCGGTCGGCTCCTTGGAGGGGGCGAAGAAGAGGCCCGCCTCGTCCCGGCGGCACACCGCCTCCGCGTGCCAGGGGCCGTCCTCGTCCTGCCGCGCGGGAGCACGCTGGGGCGGCACGGGGGCTACCTGGAGGGGCTGATGCGGCAGTTGCAGCACGGTCTACTCCTGACGACGGCTTCGCGAGCGAGCAGCGATGCAGCAGCCCTACCCGCTGTACGCGCGCCTATGCACCCCGTAGACCTCCCATCCGGAGTCCGGAGCCCCGGTGACGCATTCCGGTCACGTGATGGCCGATACCCGGCGGCCGAGCGGCAGGGGGAGGGTCACCGGCAGCCGGGCGACCGTCAGGGGGCCGGGCGACCGTCAGGGGGCTGGGCGGCCCTCAGGGGGCCGGGCGGCCGTCAGGGGGCCGGGGAGTCGTCAGTGGCCCAGGTGCTTGCGGACCTTCTTCTGGAGGTCCATGACCCACTTGCCGCGCTTGGGCCGCGCCTCCACGTTCCCGCAGAGCGCGTAGCCGTTGACCACCACCAGCGGCGCCTGCGGGTCGACCCCCTCCAGGGCGGTGACCTCGAAGTTCCCGAGGATGCCGACGCCGGTGCCGCGGAGGCTGATGTTCTCCGGGACGCGGATCTCGACGTTCCCGAAGATCGAGGTGGCGTCGATGGTGGTGAGCGGCTGGGCGAAGATCGCCTCGGTCAGGTCGATCTCGACGTTCCCGAAGATCGCGAAGGCGCTGGTGCGGCGGGCGACCCGCCAGCGGCCCTTGCGGGCGGTGCTGGAGAAGACCGCGAACAGCCGGTCCTCGTTCCCCTCCGCGTCCTCGGGGCCGTAGGCCGCGGGGACCGGCTCCGGCCGCGCGCCGACCGCGCCTCCGGCCGGCCCGTCGGCGGCCGGCAGGTCCCGCACGATCGGCTCCAACTCCCCCACGGTCTTCGCCCGGTAGACCGCCTCGATCCGCTCCGCGTGCTCCTCCGCGTCCAGCCGCCCCTGCGCCAGCGCCTCCGCCAGGACGTCCGCGACCCGGTCCCGGTCCGCGTCGGAGGCCCGGAGGGACCCCTGGGGGTCGGCGTAGGCGGGGGGCGCGGGCGCGGCGGGAGGCGCGGGCGCGGCGGGAGGTGCCGGAGCCTCGGGGGGCGTCGGGGCGGCGGGCGCGACGGGAGGCGCCGGAGGCGTGGGGGGTGCCGGTGCCTCGGGCGGAGTGGCGGCGGGCCGCCGCGCGGGGTCGGGCTGCTTTTCGAGGTCCACGCATCCACCCTGACACACGCGATAGATCGCGACCAGGGATCCGAACCCCCATCTCTCCCCTAGGGGACGCGCCCCGCGAACGGCACGCGGACGACGGGCGGACGGCGGACGGACGGCGGGCGGACGGGAGGCGGACGACGGGCGGACGGGAGGCGCGAGGGATGACGGACGTACGGACGTGACGGGCGTTCAGAACCGGCGACGACAGGGCCCCGACGCCTCCGGGGCCCGTCCCGAGACGGCTCGACGAGATCCGGCAGGCGCGGCGGACCGCCGGGTCGGCTCGCAGCCGGGGCCGACCCGCCTCCGGACCCTCCGACCGGATCCGGTCCGGAGGTCGTCGGGGCCCGCCGCGCCTCCCCGCCGCGGGCCGGCCCGCACGCGCCGGCGGCCGCCGTCCCGTGACGGAAGACTCCACATCGGCGCGGTGCCGGTCCCTGGTGAGCCTTACCTCACAGGATCGGGGCCGCGCCCGCGTTCTACGCTGGAGGGCGCGCCCGCCAACGGAGGCGGCGCGCTGCTGTCTGCCGAGTGAGGAATGGCTGCCGTCATGCCAGAGTTTGCGTACTCCGATCTGCTCCCCCTGGGAGAGGACACCACGCCCTACCGCCTGGTGACCTCCGAGGGCGTCTCCACCTTCGAGGCCGACGGCCGTACGTTCCTCAAGGTCGAGCCGGAGGCGCTGCGCAAGCTGGCCGCCGAGGCCATCCACGACATCCAGCACTACCTGCGCCCGGCCCACCTGGCCCAGCTCCGGAAGATCATCGACGACCCGGAGGCGTCGAGCAACGACAAGTTCGTCGCGCTCGACCTGCTCAAGAACGCGAACATCGCCGCCGCCGGCGTGCTCCCCATGTGCCAGGACACCGGCACCGCGATCGTCATGGGCAAGCGCGGCCAGAACGTGCTGACCTCCGGCCGCGACGAGGAGGCCCTGTCGAAGGGCGTCTACGACGCGTACACCAAGCTGAACCTGCGCTACTCGCAGATGGCCCCGGTGACCATGTGGGAGGAGAAGAACACCGGCTCGAACCTGCCCGCGCAGATCGAGCTGTACGCGACCGACGGCGGCGCGTACAAGTTCCTCTTCATGGCCAAGGGCGGCGGCTCGGCCAACAAGTCGTTCCTCTACCAGGAGACCAAGGCCGTCCTCAACGAGGCGTCCATGATGAAGTTCCTGGAGGAGAAGATCCGCTCGCTCGGCACGGCGGCCTGCCCGCCGTACCACCTGGCGATCGTCGTCGGCGGCACGAGCGCCGAGTTCGCGCTCAAGACCGCGAAGTACGCCTCCGCGCACTACCTGGACGAGCTGCCCACCGAGGGCGACCCGGCCACCGGCCACGGCTTCCGGGACAAGGAGCTGGAGGAGAAGGTCTTCGAGCTGACGCAGAAGATCGGCATCGGCGCGCAGTTCGGCGGCAAGTACTTCTGCCACGACGTGCGCGTGGTCCGCCTCCCCCGGCACGGCGCCTCGCTGCCCGTCGCGATCGCCGTCTCCTGCTCGGCCGACCGCCAGGCCGTCGCGAAGATCACCGCCGAGGGCGTCTTCCTGGAGCAGCTGGAGACCGACCCGGCGCGCTTCCTGCCGGAGACCACCGACGAGCACCTGGACGAGTCGGGTGACGTGGTGAAGATCGACCTCAACCAGCCGATGGACGAGATCCTCGCCGAGCTGACCAAGTACCCGGTGAAGACCCGCCTCTCGCTGACCGGCCCGCTGGTCGTGGCGCGCGACATCGCGCACGCCAAGATCAAGGAGCGCCTGGACGCGGGCGAGGAGATGCCGCAGTACCTGAAGGACCACCCGGTCTACTACGCGGGCCCGGCGAAGACCCCCGAGGGGTACGCCTCCGGCTCCTTCGGCCCGACGACGGCCGGCCGCATGGACAGCTACGTCGAGCAGTTCCAGGCGGCGGGCGGCTCGAAGGTCATGCTGGCCAAGGGCAACCGGAGCAAGCAGGTCACGGACGCGTGCGGCGCGCACGGCGGCTTCTACCTGGGCTCGATCGGCGGCCCGGCGGCGCGCCTGGCGCAGGACTGCATCAAGAAGGTCGAGGTCGTCGAGTACGAGGAGCTCGGCATGGAGGCGGTCTGGAAGATCGAGGTCGAGGACTTCCCGGCCTTCATCGTCGTCGACGACAAGGGCAACGACTTCTTCCAGAACCCCGCGCCGGAGCCGACCTTCACGCACATCCCGGTGCGTCAGGGCTCCCAGCTCTCGTAACCCCCGGTAGCACCACTCCACCGCCCCCGGTCCCCCGTGGACCGGGGGCGGCGTCACGTCCCGCTCCGAAAGTCGCTACCGACCGGTAGTCAGCCGGCCACTTACTGGTCAGTATGGGTCGCGAGCATGTCAACCACTGAGACGGTCGACCACTCGGGAGCCCCCCATGCCCTCCACGCCCTCCGCCAGGTCCGCGGCCACCGCCACCGGCCTCCTCGGCCTCACCGCCCTCCTCGTCGTCGGGCCCGCGCCCGCCGCCTCCGCCGCCGACCCGGACGCCCACCTCACCTCCGCCGCCGCGATCGAGGGCGTGGACTACGCGACCTGGCGCCGTGACGTGGCGGCCGTCGTCGCCGAGGCCCGCCCGTACGTCGAGGAGCGCGCCGAGGACGCCGGCACCGAGAAGCAGGCGATCGTCCTCGACATCGACAACAGCTCCCTGGAGACGGACTTCCACCCCTTCTGGGAGCTGCCGACCCCGGCGATTCCCGAGGTCCGCGCGCTGGTCCGGGACGCGCACGCGCGCGGGGTGAAGGTCTTCTTCGTGACCGCCCGCCCCGGGATCATCCACTCGCTCACCGAGTGGAACCTGAAGCAGGTCGGCTACCCGGTGGACGGGCTGTACGTGCGCTCGCTGCCCGACCTCTTCGCCGAGGTCAGCGCGTACAAGACGGAGAAGCGCGCCGAGATCGAGGCCAAGGGCTACACGATCATCGCGAACATCGGGAACAACACGACCGACATCGTCGGCGGCCACGCCGAGCGCGCTTTCAAGCTGCCGGACTACGGCAAGCTGTCGTAGGGGTCCGCTCGCCACCGGATGATCGCCACCGGGCGATCACTACCAGGCGATCACTACCGGGCGATCACTACCGGGCGATCACTACCGGATGATCGCTACCGGGTGATGTGGAACTCCAGCTTCGAGTAGTCCCCGTCGGGGGTGGAGCGGATCCAGCCGCGGGCGTTCGCGAAGTCGCCGGTGCCGCCGGTGATCGCGATGTCGAACGCGGCGGGGGCCTCGTCCGAGGGGTCGGCAGAGATCAGTGCCTGCCCGCTGAGCTGGCCGCCCGGGCCTCCGTCCAGGGCGAAGGAGCCGACGCAGAGCGAGTCGGTCGGGTTCCCGGTGCGCACCACGGTGCAGCTGACGCCGTCCCGGCCGGCCTTCTCGCCGCCCTTGGTGCGGAAGAGGTCGTCGGCGAAGGCGAAGGAGTCGCCGACCTCGGGCGCCTCGGGCGGTTCGGAGGTCCCGCCGCCGTTCCGGTCCGTCGGGATCTCCTTGGAGTAGAGGGTGAACTCGTAGCCGTCGGCGGGCACGGCCGCCGCCGGTGCCGCCGTGCCGAACGCGACGACGGCGACGGCGCAGGCGCCGAGCGCGATGCCGGCGCGCGGGCGTCCGGTCCTCGTCAAGCTGCGGATCATGTCCGTCCTCCTGTGGGGTGGCGGATCTCCCCCGAGGCCCGCCCACCATTGTCCGGCCGGGCCCGGGGGCCCGCACGCCGGTCGGCGATGATGGGCACATGCCAGAAAGATCACCGATACGCGCGGCGGTGCCCCTCGCCGCCCTGGGCCTGCTGGTCACGGGCTCGCTGCTGACCGGCTGCGGCGCGGGGCGGGAACCCGCCGCGCCGCCCGCGAGGACGACGGACGCGGCCACGCCCGCGGCCCCGGCCACGACGCCGGAGGAGTCCGCCGCGGCGGTCGCCGCCGCCTCGCTCGGCGGGCCGGGGACGGCCTGCGCCCTGCCCGTCTCCTTCTCCCTCGCGGAGGACTGGGAGCCGAAGGCGGTCGAGATGCCCGCCGACCCCGACTTCGCCGAGCTGGTGAAGCAGGGCCCGGCCACCGCCGTGTGCGAGGCCAACGCCAAGGCCACCGGGAACCTGGGCTTCCTGCGGGTGTGGTCCGCGCCGAAGGGCTCGGCCCGGGCCGCCCTTCAGGCGTTCGTGAAGGCCGAGGAGGGCAGCAAGGGGCTCGCCCTGGCGGAGGTGGGGGCGGGGGGAGCGCCCGTCGTGGAGGCCCGTTACACCGTGCACAGCGAACTCCTCGACGAGGACCGGGACGGGCGGGCGTTCGCGGTGGAGACCGCGAAGAGCACGGTCGTCGTGGAGCTCGGCGGCTTCGACGCCGAGGAGGACGAGATGATCGCCGCGTACGAGCTGGCGAGGTCGAGCGTCCGGGTCCGGTGAGGCGCCTCCGGGTCCGGTGAGACGCCTGGGTCCGGTGAGACGCCCCTGGGTCCGGTGAGACGCCCCTGGGGACCGTGAAGGCGCGTACGGGACGTGAGGCGTGAAGGCGCGTACGGGACGTGAGGCGTGAAGGCGCGTACGGGACGTGAGGCGTGAAGGCGCGTACGGGACGTGAGGCGTGAAGGCGCGTGCGGGACCCGTGAGGCGCACGTGGGCCCCGTGAAGGCGCGCCCAGGCCCCGTCGGACACGCCCGGGCCCCGTGAAAGGGCCGTGGCCCCCCGCCCCGCACCGGACGGAGGGCCACGGCGTTCTCGGGCCCGCGGCCTAGGCGAACTTCTGGTTCGCCGAGCCGTTGCAGGTCTGGAGCCGGACCGGCTCCTTCGCCGCCCCCTGCGTCAGGCAGAGGCCGGTCGCGGCGGCGGGCCGGATGGTGGCGCCGTCGCGGACGAACTTCTGGTTGGCCGCGCCGGAGCAGTTCCAGAGGATGAGCGCCTTGCCCGCCTGGTAGGCGGCGCCCGGCACGTCCAGGCAGCGGTCCTGGGTGAGTTCGGTGTGGACGGTCTTCCGGGCGGAGTCGTACCACCAGCCCTGGTTGCGGCCGCCGTGGCAGTCCCAGCCGAGGACGGCGGTGCCGTTGGCGGACTCGGAGGCGTTCACGTCGAGGCAGTTGCCGGTCGCCTCGTTCCGCAGCGGCTCGTAGACGTCGTCCCAGGCGAGCGGGAAGAGCGTCGGGGTGCCGGAGGAGTTGACGTCGGCGCAGCTCGCCTCGCGCAGGCCCGAGGCGTACAGCTGGGTCAGGCAGGAGGCGAAGGCGGCGTGGCCGCTCTTGTTGGGGTGGAAGGACTGGCGGGTGGAGTTCTCGTCGATCCCGCCGGGCTTGGAGAGGTCGATGTACAGGCCCCGGGCCCAGGCGTCCTCCATGCAGACCTCGTGGCCGTGGAAGAGCCGCGAGTTGTCGAGGTAGACGGCGCCGGTGGAGGCGGCGACCCGGCGCATGCCGCGCTCGAAGGCGGGCACGGCGACGTTGCGGCCCCACTTGGTGTCGGAGTCGTAGCCCATGCCGCCGCAGGCCAGCTTGCCGGGGAAGTTCGGGTTGTCGTGGAAGTCGGGGCCGATGGGGCTGGGGTAGCCCATGACGACGAGCTTGTAGTCGCCGTCGGCGTACCCGGCGTCCCGCATGACGGTCCTCAGGTCGCGGACGGTCTGTTCGACCTTGGGGACGAGGGCGTCGACGCGGGCCTGCCAGCCGGGGGCGTACTTCGGCTCGCAGGCGCCCTGGCTGAGGACGAAGCGGGTGACGCAGTCGGTCATGACGGGGCCGAACTGGAGGTCGTCGTTGGCGCCGGCGACCAGCAGGACCATCTTGACGCGGGTGTTGCGGGCCTTGACGGCGAGGTTGTCGCTCTGGACGAGCTCGTCGGCGTACTGCTTGTGCCCGCCGATCCGGATGTGGCCGGTGTAGGCGCCGGAGCAGGAGACGTTGAAGGTGAGGTCGGCGGCGATGCCGGTGCGGTGGATGGCGGCGTCGGGCGAGCGGTGGCACCAGTTGGTGGGACCGTTGGTGGGGGGCTCGTAGCTGCCGACGCCCTCGCCGGAGATCTCGCTGTCGCCGAGCGAGATCAGGCCGGTCTTCCGCTGGTCGAGGGGGCGCTCCTCGGGGCTGCCGTAGATCTTCGTGGCCTCGGCGGCCCGGATCGCCTCCAGCTCGGGCGGGAGGGGTACGGAGGCGACGGCGGCCCTCGTACCGGTGTCGGCCGCTCCGGCGGGTGCGGCGGTCAGGGAGCCGAGGGCGGCGGCCGCCGCGGCGACGGCGGCGATGGGCCACCGGAGTCTGTGCCTGGTGCGCGTCATTGCGCCTCCTGGAAGTGGGGTTACCCACGGTTTTTACTGGCCGGTACGCGCCTTGGGAATACATCGAACAAGACAAGTGCTCATCTTTTTACGGAGGTTGAACCATGAGCGAACGCACGAACGACGACGACGGCTACCGCGTCGAGCACGACTCCATGGGCGAGGTGCGGGTCCCCGCGCACGCCAAGTGGCGGGCCCAGACCCAGCGGGCGGTGGAGAACTTCCCGGTCTCCGGGCAGCGCCTGGAGCGCGCCCACATCGAGGCGCTGGCGCGGATCAAGGCCGCCGCGGCGAAGGTCAACGCCGAGCTCGGCGTGATCGACCGGGACCGGGCGGAGGCGATCGCCGCCGCCGCCGAGGAGGTCGCGGAGGGCCGCTGGGACGACCAGTTCCCGGTCGACGTCTTCCAGACCGGCTCCGGCACCTCCTCGAACATGAACACCAACGAGGTCCTGGCCACCCTGGCCGGCGAGCGGCTCCCCGCCGACCGGGCCGTCCACCCCAACGACCACGTCAACGCCTCACAGTCGTCCAACGACGTCTTCCCCTCCTCCATCCACATCGCCGCCACCGCCGCCGTCACCCGCGACCTGATCCCGGCGCTCGACCACCTGGCCACCGCCCTGGAGCGAAAATCGGCCGAATTCGCGACGGTGGTGAAGTCCGGCCGTACGCATCTGATGGACGCCACCCCGGTCACCCTCGGCCAGGAGTTCGGCGGCTACGCGGCCCAGGTCAGGTACGGGATCGAACGGCTGCGCGCCTCCCTCCCCCGGCTCGCCGAACTCCCCCTCGGCGGCACGGCGGTGGGCACCGGCATCAACACCCCGCCCGGCTTCTCGGCCGCCGTCATCGCCGAGGTCGCCCGCGCCACCGGCCTGCCCTTCACCGAGGCCCGCGACCACTTCGAGGCCCAGGGCGCCCGGGACGGCCTGGTGGAGACCTCCGGCCAGCTCCGGACCGTCGCCGTCTCCCTCACCAAGATCGCCAACGATCTGCGCTGGATGGCCAGCGGCCCCCGCACCGGACTGGCCGAGATCAACCTCCCCGACCTCCAGCCCGGCTCCTCGATCATGCCCGGCAAGGTCAACCCGGTGATCCCCGAGGCGGTCCTCATGGTCGCCGCCCAGGTGACCGGGAACGACACCACGGTCGCCGTGGCCGGCGCGGCCGGGAACTTCGAGCTCAACGTGATGCTCCCGGTGATGGCCAAGAACCTGCTGGAATCCGTACGGCTCCTGGCCAACGCCTCCCGGCTGCTCGCCGACCGCACGGTGGACGGCATCACCGCCAACGCCGAACGCGCCCGCGAGTACGCCGAGTCCTCCCCCTCCGTCGTCACCCCGCTGAACAAGTACCTCGGCTACGAGGAGGCCGCCAAGATCGCCAAGCGGTCCCTCGCCGAGCGGAAGACCATCCGCGAGGTCGTCCTGGAGGGCGGCTACGTCGACCGCGGCGACCTCACCCTCGAACAGCTCGACGAGGCCCTGGACGTCCTGCGCATGACCCGCCCCTGACCCCCCGGTGAAGCCCGGCCGTCCCCCGCGTGACTCAAGCGTGACCTGTACCGCAGCGCCGGTGGGAGCGCGCCCCTAAGATCTGCGCATGACAGGATCGGACGGCTCGGGCGACATCCAGCACTGGGCGCCGGGGGAGCACATCCTCTGGCGCTACCGCGGCATCGGCACCGACGAGGTGCACATCTGCCGGCCGGTGACGGTCGTCCACGACGCGCCCGACCTGCTCGCCGTGTGGATGGCGCCCGGCACCGAATGCGTCCGGCCCGTCCTCGCCGACGGCACCGCCGTCCACGACGAGCCGCTCGCCACCCGCTACACCGCGCCCCGCACCACCGAGCGCGCCCGCTGGGCCGGCAGCGGGGTGCTCAAGCTCGCCCGCCCCGGCGACCCGTGGTCGGTCTGGCTCTTCTGGGAGCGCGGCTGGCGCTTCCGCAGCTGGTACGTGAACCTGGAGGAGCCGCGCCGCCGCTGGGCCGGCGGCGTCGACTCCGAGGACCACTTCCTCGACATCTCCGTCTACCCCGACCGCAGCTGGCTCTGGCGGGACGAGGACGAGTTCGCCCAGGCCCAGCGGGCCGGCCTGATGAGCGCCGCCCGGGCCGCCCGGGTGCGGGCCGCCGGCGAGGCCGCGGTGGCCCTGGTCAGGGAGTGGGGGCCGCCCTTCCGGGACGGCTGGGAGGAGTGGCGGCCCGACCCGGCCTGGACCGTCCCCGCCCTCCCGGCGGACTGGGATCGCACCCCGGCGCACACGGCGCCATGAGACCCTTGATGTGCCCCCGGGGTCCAAACGTAGGATCGTCCTCCGCACGGCCGACACCGGGCGCGCACAACGTCACCGACCGAACGCAGCACAGCAACTGACCACACGTCACCGCACGTCATCGATGAGGGGGAGAGCAGTGCCTGAGCTGTGCCCGGGCGGTGCGCCCCCCGCCCCTGCCGCCGCCCGCCGTCCGGCCGCGCGCCTCGCGCACCCCGCGTACGGCCTCTCCCCGGGGTTTATCCCCGCGCGGGGCGCGGCATCGGCGAGAAGAGCGAGTGCATCGCACCACCGGCCCGGACGGACGGAATCCCACGCGTGACGGAGCATCCCACCTCCCACGAAGGCCGGCAGCCGCTGGCCGACCGGCCCCAGGAACAGACGCGCCCTCGCCAGGAGGCCGCGCCCGCCGGCCTGCCCTCCGACATCCCCGCGCAGCCCTCGGCGTCCGCGCCGGCGCAGGCGCCGGAGGCCCCGGGGCCGGCCGCGCCGCCGGTCCCGCCCGGCGCGGGCGCTCCGGCGGTCGCCGTCGCCGTCTCCCCGAAGCCCTCGGGCGGGGACGGCGAGGCCGGCCGGGCCGGGCGGCGCGAGGGCGACCGGCTGCGGTTCGTCGGCGCCGCGACCCGGCGGATCGCGCGCGGCCTGGACCTGGACGAGATCGTGCTCGGCCTGTGCCGGGCCACCGTGCCGGCCTTCTCCGACGAGATCCTGGTCTACCTGCGCGACCCGCTGCCGGTGGGCGACGAGCGGCCGGTGGCGCCGTTCGTGCTGCGGCTGCGGCGCACCGACCGGCTGCGGTTAACTCCCGACGTGGAGGGCGACGAGCTCGTCCTCGTACCCGATCCCGACCCGACCCCGGCCGCCGAGCTGTGCGAGGTGCGCTCCGGCAGCGCGCTCGCCGAGGTGCTCCGCGGGGTCCGGCCGGTCTTCGCCGACTCCGCCGCCGCCCGGACCGCCCTCGGCGAACTCCTCGGCGCCGACCATCCGCTGCCGCGCGGGCCGCGGGCCATACTGGCCCCGCTGCGCGGCCGGCGGCGGGTCATCGGCGCCGCCGTCCTCCTGCGCCGCGCCGAGCAGCCCGCCTTCGACCCGGACGACCTGCTCGTCGCCGCCCAGCTGGCCACCCACACCGCGCTCGGCATCGACAAGGCGGTGCTGTACGGCCGGGAGGCGTACATCGCGGACGAGCTGCAGCGCACGATGCTGCCGGACTCGCTGCCGCAGCCGACCGGCGTCAAGCTCGCCTCCCGCTACCTGCCGGCGGCCGAGACGGCCCGGGTGGGCGGCGACTGGTACGACGCGATCCCGCTGCCCGGCAGCCGGGTCGCCCTCGTCGTCGGCGACGTCATGGGCCACTCCATGACCTCGGCCGCGATCATGGGCCAGCTGCGCACCACCGCGCAGACCCTGGCCGGGCTCGACCTGCCGCCGCAGGAGGTGCTGCACCACCTCGACGAGCAGGCGCAGCGGCTCGGCGAGAACCGGATGGCGACCTGCCTGTACGCGGTCTACGACCCGGTCTCGCACCGGATCACGGTCGCCAACGCCGGTCATCCGCCGCCGATACTGCTCCACCTGGACGGGCGCGCCGAGGTGCTGCGGGTGCCCGCGGGCGCCCCGATCGGGGTCGGCGGCGTGGACTTCGAGGCGGTCGAGCTGGACGCCCCGGCGGGCGCGACGCTGCTGCTGTACACGGACGGCCTGGTGGAGTCCCGGCTGCGGGACGTGTGGACCGGGATCGAGCAGCTGCGGGAGCGGCTCGCGGCGGCGGCCCAGCTGACCGGCCCCGACCACGCGCCGCCGCTGGAGGCGCTCTGCGACGACGTGCTCGACATGCTGGGTCCGGGCGACCGGGACGACGACATCGCGCTGCTCGCCGCCCGGTTCGACGGGATCGCGCCGAGCGACGTGGCGTACTGGTTCCTGGAGCCGGAGGACGCGGCCCCGGGCCGGGCCCGCCGGCTGGCCCGGCGGGCGCTGGTCCGCTGGGGCCTGGAGGAGCTGACGGACTCCGTCGAGCTGCTGGTCAGCGAGGTGGTGACGAACGCGGTGCGGTACGCGGAGCGGCCGGTGACGCTGCGGCTGCTGCGGACGGACGTGCTGCGCTGCGAGGTCGGCGACGACTCCCCGCAGCTGCCCCGGCAGCGGCGGGCGCGCGAGACGGACGAGGGCGGGCGCGGCCTGTTCCTGGTGAACCGGTTGGCGCGGCGGTGGGGCGCGACCCGGCTGTCGGGCGGCAAGGTCGTCTGGTTCGAGCTGGCCACGCGCCTCTGAGCGCCACCCGCGCTCCTGGGCTCCGGACGTGCCGAAGGCCGGCCCCCTCGCGTGAGGGGGCCGGCCTTCGGCGTGCGTGCGGGGGTCAGCGGGGCTGCTGGGTGGTGCGGTCGGGGGTGGTGTCGTCCTCGCCGCCACCGGGCGGTGCGATGTCCGGCGGCTGGATCGTCGCCGTGTTCGTCGGTTCCCCGGTGGGTTGTTCGCGGGTGGGCGTCGGCGGGGTGGTGGGGGCCCGGGTGGGCGTCGGCGGGGCCGTGGTCGCCGAGGTGGGCGGGGCCGTCGTCGGCGCGGTGGTGGTGGCCGGCGGGGTCGTGGGCGCCTCGGTCGGCTCCTCGGTGGGCTCCTCGGTCGCGGTGGGGCTGCCGGTCGCGGTCGGCTCGGTGCCGCCGCCGATGCCGCTCTCGGTCTCCAGGTCGAACTGGGCGTCGGAGCCGCCGTTCAGGGCGCGTTCGGTGTAGGCGCCCCAGATCCTGGCGGGGGTCTTGCCGCCCTGGGCGCGGCCGGGCTCGATGGCGTCGGTGAGGGTGACCTGCCGGGCGATCTCGCCGGAGGTGTCCTCGCCGAACAGGCCGACGGCGGTGACCAGTTCGGGGGTGTAGCCGACGAACCAGGTGGAGCGGTTGTTCTCGGAGGTGCCGGTCTTGCCGGCGGCCTGGTAGTCGCCGGCGGCGCGGAAGCCGGAGCCGCTCTGGACGACGCCGATCATGGCCCGGGTGGCGGTGTCGGCGGCCTTGCGGCTGATGACCTGCTCGCCGGACTGCTTGACGGTGTCGGCCAGGCGGTCGCGGTGCTGGGCGTCCTTGACGAGGGCCGGGGTGATCTCCTTGCCGTGGTTGGCGAGGGTGGCGTAGGCGCCGGCCATGTCGAGGGTGGAGGCGCCCATGGTGCCGAGCGACATGGCGGGGGTGGTGCCGAAGTCCTGGCCGTCCTTCAGGCCGAGGGCGAGCGCGGTCTTCTTGACCTTGGCGGGGCCGACGTCGACGATCATCTGGGCGTAGACCGAGTTGATCGAGCTGTTGGTGGCCTTCTGGACGGTGACGGGGCCGTACGAGCGGTTCCCCTCGTTCTCCGGGGCGAAGGGGATGTCGCTGCCGACGACCGGGCGCTTGCTGGTGCCGTCGTAGACCGTGTTCAGGCCGATCTCGCGGCCGTCCTGGGTGGTCGCCATGTTGTCGACGGCGGAGGCGAGGACGATCGGCTTGAAGGTGGAGGCGGGCTGGTAGTCGCGCCGGGTGGCGTTGGACATCCAGTGCTGGGTGGCGCCGACGCCGCCGTACATCGCGACGACCCCGCCGGTCTTCGGGTCGACGGAGGTGGCGCCGGCCTGGACGGTGGCGGCCTTCTCGTCGCCCTCGCGGTCGAGCTTCTCCTCCAGCTGCTCGTCGACGGCGGCGACGAGGTCCTTCTGCTTCCGCTCGTCGATGTTGAGCGTGATGGTCCAGCCGCCGGCCTTGATGTCCTCCTCGCTGACGCCCTGGCGCATCAGCTCCTGGTTGGCGGCCTCGACGATGTAGCCGGTCTGGCCCTCCATGCCGGGGAGCGGCTTGGGGGCCTGCGGGACGGGGAACTTCAGGCCGGCGCGCTCGGCGGCGGGGAGCCAGCCCATCTCGACCATGTTGTCGAGGACGTAGTTCCAGCGCTCCTCGACGAGCTTGCGTCCGGTGGCGTTGGCGGAGGTCCAGTCGTACTGGTTGGGGGCCTGGAGCAGCGAGGCGAGGTAGGCGCCCTGGGCGGTGGTGAGCTTCGAGGCGTCGGTGCCGTAGTACGAGCGGGCGGCGGCCTGGATGCCGTAGGCGGAGCGGCCGTAGTAGCTGGTGTTGATGTAGCCGGCGAGGATGTCGCCCTTGGACATCTGCTGGTCGACCTTGACGGCGATGACCATTTCCTTGAGCTTGCGGGTCGCCGTCTGGTCCTGGCTCAGGTAGAAGTTCTTGACGTACTGCTGGGTGATCGTGGATCCGCCCTGCTTGCCCTTGCCGGTGAGGGTGGACCAGGCGGCGCGGGTGGTGCCCTTGACGTCGACGCCGTGGTCCTCGTAGAAGGTCTTGTTCTCGGCGGCGACGAAGGCCCGCTGGACGGGGAGGGGGATCTTGTCGAGGCCCACGATCTCGCGGTTGATCTCGCCGGTGCGGGCGAGGATCTTGCCGTTGGAGTACTTGTAGATGTTGCTCTGCATGGTCGCCTCGGCGTTGGCCGTGGGCACGGGGACCATGACGTAGACGGCGTAGAGGCCGCCCATGCCGAGCAGGCAGACCACGAAGAAGGTGCCCAGGAGCTTCTTCCAGGTGAAGAGGCGGCGTATGCCCCGTTTCTTCGCCTTCTTGTCCGGTCGGCCCATGTGTCGCGTCGCTCCGCTCGTCGTGTGTCCCGTCGTCCCCGGTCCGGCGAGGCGCCGGATCAGCTCAGCAAGCTAACACCGACAGTGCGGACATAGGGCAACCGATCACGTCTTTTCCGGACGTGAGAATCAGCACCCACGCCCAGGGGAACCGACGTCCGGGTGCACGTGATGGTTGCGTGAAGGACAGGTTCCGTTTCTGTGCGCGCTCTCCGCGGCCGACGCCGTGCGGCTATACATCGTGCGTATACACACCATGTACAGTGGCGCCCATGTCCATCGGTCACACCCTCCTCGGCCTCCTCGAAACGGGCCCGCGCCACGGCTACGACCTCAAGCGCGCCTTCGACGAGCGCTTCGGCCACGACCGGCCGCTCCACTACGGCCAGGTCTACTCGACGATGTCCCGCCTCCTGAAGAACGGGCTGGTCGTCGTCGACGGCATCGAGCCCGGCGGCGGCCCCGAGCGCAAGCGGTACGCGATCACCGAGGCCGGCATCACCGATGTCTCCCAGTGGCTCGCGACCCCCGAGAAGCCGGAGCCGTACCTCCAGTCCACGCTCTACACCAAGGTCGTCCTCGCCCTGCTGACCGGCCGCGGGGCCGCCGAGCTGCTCGACACCCAGCGCGCCGAACACCTGCGCCTGATGCGCGAGCTGACCCGCCGCAAGCGGGACGGCGACCTCGCCGACCAGCTCATCTGCGACCACGCCCTCTTCCACCTGGAGGCCGACCTGCGCTGGCTGGAGCTGACCGCCGCCCGCCTCGACGCGCTCGCCGCGGAGGTCCGCCGATGAGCACCGCGCTCCTCCGCGCCACCGGCCTGACCAAGGCGTACGGCCCCACCGCCGCGCTCTCGGGCGCGGACTTCGCCCTGCGCGCCGGGGAGGTCGTCGCCGTCATGGGCCCCTCCGGCTCCGGCAAGTCCACCCTGCTGCACTGCCTGGCCGGGATCGTCCGCCCCGACGCGGGCTCGATCGTCTACGACGGCCGCGAGCTGACCGGCCTCTCCGACGGCGCGCGCAGCACCCTGCGCCGCACCGACTTCGGCTTCGTCTTCCAGTTCGGCCGGCTCGTCCCCGAGCTGACCTGCGCGGAGAACGTGGCCCTGCCGCTCCGGCTGAACGGCGAGAAGCGGAAGGCCGCCGAGGCCAGGGCCGTCGAGTGGCTGGCCCGGCTGGAGGTCGACGACACCGCGGGCAAGCGCCCCGGCGAGATATCCGGCGGCCAGGGCCAGCGGGTCGCCGTCGCCCGCGCCCTCGTCACCGCCCCGCGGGTGATCTTCGCCGACGAGCCGACCGGCGCCCTCGACTCCCTCAACGGCGAGCGGGTGATGCGGCTGCTCACCGACGCCTCCCGGGACACCGGCGCCGCCGTCGTCCTCGTCACCCACGAGGCCCGCGTCGCCGCGTACTCCGACCGCGAGGTCGTCGTGCGGGACGGGTCGGTCCGGGACGCGGAGTGGGCGGCATGAGGCTCCGCGTCTGGCTCCGCGACCTGGCGTTCGGCGCCCGGTTCGCGATCGCCGGCGGCCGCCCCGGCCTGCTCCGCACCCTGCTGACGGCGACCGGCGTCGGCTTCGGCGTGGCCCTGCTGCTGCTCGCCGCGTCCCTGCCCGAGATGCTCTTCCAGCGGGAGGTGCGGGAGTCCGTCCGCGCCGTCGACGGCAGCGAGCAGGTCACCTCCCCGCGCCCCGACTCCTTCCTCCACCTCGGGCGCTCCACGGTCTACCGGGACGACACGGTCACCGGGCTGCTGCTCCAGCCCGAGGGCGACGCCCCGCCGGTCCCACCGGGCGCGACCGCGTTCCCCGAGGCCGGCACGATGCTGGTCTCCCCCGCCCTCCGCGAGCTGCTCGACTCCCCCGACGGGGCCCTGCTCAAGGAACGGCTCCCCTACGAGGTGGCCGGGACCATCGGTCCGGCCGGGCTCATCGGACCGGCCGAGCTGCGGTACGTCGCCCACGTCGGCTTCCTCACCGAGAGCAACTTCGACGGGCGCGGCACGCGCTTCGGCTGGTCGGTGCCCGAGGAGCCGATGAACGCCTTCCTGATCCTCCTCGTCGTCGTCGCCTGCGTGGTCCTGCTGCTGCCGGTCCTCGTCTTCATCGCGACGGCCGTCCGCTTCGGCGGCGACCAGCGCGACCAGCGGCTCGCGGCGCTCCGGCTGGTCGGCGCGGACGCCGCCACCACCCGGCGAATCGCGGCCGGCGAGTCCCTCGCGGGCGCCCTGCTCGGCCTCCTGACCGGCCTCGGGCTCTTCGCGGTCGCCCGGCGGCTCGCCGGCTCCTTCACCCTCTGGGACGTCAACGCCTACCCCTCCGACGTGACCCCGCTGCCCGTGCTCGCCGGGCTGGTCCTGGTCACGATCCCGGTCGCCTCGGTGGTGGTCACCCTCGTCGCGCTGCGCGGGGTGACCATCGAACCGCTGGGCGTCGTCCGGGACTCCGCGCCGCGCCGCCGCAGGCTGGGGTGGCGGCTGCTGATCCTCCTGGCCGGAGCGGGCCTGCTCGCGCCCTCCCTCGGCGCGATCGACATCCGGCAGTCCGGGGTCGACACCGTGGGGCTCGCGGCCGGCACCACGCTCGCCCTGACCGGCCTCGTCACCCTCCTGCCGTGGCTGGTGGAGGCGTGCGTGCGGCGGCTCCGCGGCGGCCCCGTGGCCTGGCAGCTCGCCGTCCGCAGGCTCCAGATGAGCAGCGGCACGGCGGCCCGCGCGGTCAGCGGGATCGTGGTCGCCGCGACCGGGGCGATCGCGCTCCAGATGCTCTTCCAGGCGATGGAGCACGAGTTCACGGGGCTCACCGGCGAGGACACCTCCCGGGCGCGGATCGCGATCGGCATCGACGCGCGCGACGCCGGCGAGGCCCGCGCGACGATCGCCCGGATCGCCGGGACCGAGGGCGTCGCCGGCGCGATCGGCACCGTCGAGTCGACCCTGTGGCGGCCCGGCCCCCTGAAGGACGGCGAGGAGTTCGCCCCGGCGACCTCGATCCGGGTCGGCGACTGCGCCTCCCTGCGGGAGTACGCGACGCTGCCCTCCTGCGCGGACGGCGACGTCTTCGTCTTCCTCGCGCACGGCGCCCAGGGCAACCCGGACGACTCCTACGTCACCCGGGCCGCCCGGCCCGGCGCCGTGGTCGCGCTGCGCGACCCGCACCCGCACCCGGACGCGCCGGAGCGCCCCGGGGCCGGCGCCCCGCCCCTGTGGCGCGTTCCCGCCGACGCCCGGATCGTGGACTCCCGCCCGGACCCGACCGGCATGTACCGGTACGGCGTCCTCGCCACCCCGGGGGCGATCGACACGCGCCTGCTCGACGAGCCGGACACCCAGACCATGGTCCGGCTCGACCCGGCGGTGCCCGACGCCGCCGAGCACGTCCGGAACGCGGCGGCGGCGATCGACCCGGCCTCCTGGGTCCGCGACCTGAAGGACGTCGAGCGGGACGCGGCGTTCTCCAGCGTCCGCACCGGCATCCTGGTCGGCTCCGCCCTGACGATGCTGCTGGTGGCGGCCTCCCTCCTGGTGACCACCCTGGAACAGCTCAGGGAGCGCCGGCGGCTGCTCTCCTCGCTCGTCGCCTTCGGCACCCGGCGCTCCACCCTGGGCTGGTCGGTGCTGTGGCAGACGGCGGTGCCGATCCTCCTCGGCCTCGCCCTGTCGGTGGCCGGCGGCCTCGCCCTCGGCCTCGTCCTGCTGCGGACGACCGGCCAGGCGGTCCGGGACTGGTGGGCCTTCCTGCCGGTCACCGGGATCGGCCTGGCGCTGATCGCCGCGGTGACGCTGCTGAGCCTGCCTCCGCTGTGGCGGCTGATGCGCGCGGACGGGCTGCGCACCGAGTAACCCGCCGACCGGATGTACGGGGCGGCGGCACGGGGACGGGGCGCGGGTTCCCGGCACCGGGGGGTGCCGGGAACCCGCGCCCCGCGCTCAGGCGTCCGGGCCCAGCACCCGGACGGGAAGCGTCTCCAGCTCCTCGCGCAGGGCCCCGGCCAGCTCCTCGAACTCGGACTGCCGGGCCGCGCCGGCCCGCGTGGCGAGGGCGACCCGGCGGGAGGGGGCCGGGGCGGCGAAGGAGCCCGTGCACAGGGCGGGGTTGCGGGCGGTCTCGACGGTGACGGCGGTGCGCGGCAGCAGCGTCACGCCGAGCCCGCCGGCGACCAGCTGGACCAGGGTCGACAGGCCGGCCGCGGTGGTGGTGACCTCGGCGCCGTCCTCGCGCCCGGCCTCCCGGCACACGTCGAGGGCCTGGTCGCGCAGGCAGTGCCCCTCGTCGAGGAGCAGCAGCCGGAGCTCCTTGAGGGCCTCGCGCGGGATGTCGTCCCGTCCGGCCAGCGGATGCCCCTGCGCGGTGACGAGCACGAAGTCCTCGTCGAAGAGCGGGAGTTCGGCGACGCCGGGCACTCCGAGCGGCACGGCGAGGAGCAGCAGGTCGAGGCGGCCGGCGGCGAGGCCCTCCAGGAGCGAGGAGGTCTGCTCCTCGTGGACCTGGAGGTCGAGCTCCGGGTAGCGGCGGTGGACCAGGCGCAGCACCGCCGGCAGCAGGTAGGGCGCGACGGTCGGGATGACGCCGAGCCGGAGCGCCCCGGTGAAGGGGGCGCGCGCCCCCTCCGCCTCGTCCATCAGCTCGGCGACCGCGTCGAGCACCGCCCGCGCCCGCGCCGCGAGCCGCTCCCCCGCCGGCGACAGCAGCACCTTCCGGGTGGTCCGCTCCAGGAGCTGGACACCGAGTGCCTCTTCGAGTGCCGAAACCGCGCCCGAAAGCGCGGGCTGGCTCATCCCGATGGCCGCCGCCGCGTCCCGGAAGTGCAGATGCTCGGCGACCGCCACGAAGGCCCTGAGCTGGGAAAGACTGGGCTGCTTGGCGCGCTGGGGGGCGTGCGGAGGGCCGTACGGGGATGCCACTGATAACCACCTTCGATCAACACGGTCCACTCTAGCTATTTCACTGATCAATGCACTGCGTGCCATGCTGTGAGCCGTCCAACCCTCATGGAAGCCCCCAAAAGGGACCCTTCCGACTTGCAAGGAGAGCGCGTGCTCACTGTCGGTGACCAGTTCCCCACCTACGACCTGACCGCCTGCGTGTCGCTGGAGAGCGGCAAGGAGTTCGAGCAGATCGACCACAAGTCCTACGAGGGCAAGTGGCGCGTGGTGTTCTTCTGGCCGAAGGACTTCACCTTCGTCTGCCCGACCGAGATCGCCGCCTTCGGCAAGCTGAACGACGAGTTCGCCGACCGCGACGCCCAGATCCTCGGCGTCTCCGGCGACTCCGAGTTCGTCCACCACGCCTGGCGCAAGGACCACGCCGACCTGCGTGACCTGCCCTTCCCGATGCTCGCCGACTCGAAGCACGAGCTCATGCGCGACTGCGGCGTCGAGGGCGCGGACGGCTTCGCCCAGCGCGCCGTCTTCATCGTGGACCCGAACAACGAGATCCAGTTCACCATGGTGACCGCGGGCTCCGTCGGCCGTAACCCGAAGGAGGTCCTGCGGGTCCTCGACGCCCTGCAGACCGACGAGCTGTGCCCCTGCAACTGGAACAAGGGCGAGGACACCCTCGACGCCGGCAAGCTCCTGGCCGGTGAGTGAGCATGGCCCTCGATGAGCTGAAGGCCGCCGTACCGGACTTCGCCAAGGACCTGAAGCTGAACCTCGGCTCGGTCATCGGCAACAGCGAGCTCCCGCAGCAGCAGCTGTGGGGCACGGTGCTGGCCTGCGCGATCGCCTCGCGCTCGCCGAAGGTGCTGAAGGAGCTGGAGCCCGAGGCCCAGGCGAACCTGAAGCCCGAGGCGTACCAGGCCGCCAAGTCCGCCGCCGCCATCATGGCGATGAACAACGTCTTCTACCGGACCCGGCACCTGCTGTCGGACCCCGAGTACGGGACGATGCGGGCCGGTCTGCGGATGAACGTCATCGGCAACCCGGGCGTCGAGAAGGTCGACTTCGAGCTCTGGTCGCTGGCCGTCTCCGCGATCAACGGCTGCGGGCAGTGCCTCGACTCGCACGAGCAGGTGCTGCGCAAGGCCGGTGTCGACCGCGAGACCATCCAGGAGGCGTTCAAGATCGCCGCGGTGATCCAGGCGGTCGCCGTCACCCTGGACGCGGAGGCCGTCCTCGCCGAGTAGCCGGCGGAGCCGTACGCGAGAAGGGCCCCGGAGCCGAGTGCTCCGGGGCCCTTCTCCGCGTGCCGCTACTTCTTGAGCGCCGCGAGGAGCGCGCGGGCGTCCTGGGTCAGCGGGACGTCGATCCCGGAGAGGTCGGGCGCGCCGCGCTCGACGACCTCGCCGTCCTCGGTCTCGTAGTACGTGCGGTAGACCTCCAGCTCCAGGACCGCCTGGCCGTCGAGGACCCGCAGGACCCCGCCGTCCTCGCCCCGGTCGCCGAAGAACGCCTGCTCGCCGACGCCGGCGATCGGCTCCGTCAGTTCGAAGTACTTCGCCATCGCCTCGAACTCGGGCCCCGGGTCGGTCTTCCGGTGCAGGATGTACGTGATGGTGACGGTCTGCTCGCGGTCGCCCTCGCCGAAGTTGACCGAGCAGGACCTCTGCTCCAGCGCCGGGTGGTCCAGGTCCGGGCCGCCGCCGGCCTGGCCCCGCTCGCCGAGGACCGCGCCCAGGCCCTCCAGTTCGGCCCGCTCGCACAGGTCGTCGACCGTTCCGTGACCGCCCAGGTCCGGCCCCGGTTCCGCCCGCTGTCCGTACGCGTACAGCCCGCCGGCCCACACCGCCGAGGCGAGCACCGCCCCGCCGAGCCCCCACAGCCAGGGGCGGCGGTCCCGCGGCGGGCGCGGTCCGCGCTCCTCGGTGACCACCTCGACGGTGTCGAAGGGGGCGCCGCCCTCCAGTTCGGGCTCCGATATCACGCCTGTCCCTTCCTCTCCGGCGAGCCGGGCGCGGGTGTCGGCGCCACTCCGAAGGCGGTCGCGCCGCGCGGCTCGGGGGTGCTGAGCAGGGCCGGTTCGTGGCTCCACGCCCGCAGGTAGCCGACGACGGTGTTGGCGACCGCGACCAGCGGGACGGCGACGACGGCTCCGCCGATGCCGGCGGTCAGTCCGCCGGCGGCGACCGCGAGGACCACGGCCAGCGGATGGACGCGGACGGCCCGGCCGAGGATGAACGGCTGGAGGACGTGGCCCTCGATCTGCTGGACGGCGAGGACCACCAGGAGCACGCCGAGCGCGGTGCCCAGGCCGTTGGTGACCAGGGCGACCAGCACGGCGAGGGTGCCGGAGATGACGGCGCCGACGAGCGGGATGAAGGCGAAGAGGAAGATGAAGACGGCGAGCGGGACCGCCATCGGCACGTCGAGGAAGTAGAGGCCGAGGCCGATGAAGACGGCGTCGATGAGGGCGACGAGGACGGTGCCGCGCACATAGGCGGTGAGGGTGCGCCAGGCGCGCGGCCCGGCGCCCGCGACGCCCGGCCGGGCCTGCGCCGGGACGAGCTTGAGCGTCCACTCCCAGACCTTCTTCCCGTCGTAGAGCAGGAAGAGGGTGGAGAACATGGCGAGCAGGATGCCGGTCATGGTCTCGACGATCACGGTCACGCCCTGGAGGCCGGCGGAGGTGATCTGTTCGGCGTTGGCGCCGATGGTGTCGCTGAGGTTCTTGGCGATCTCGTTGATCTGTCGCTCGGTCACGTGGAAGGGGCTGTCGAGGAGCCAGCGCTTGAGCTCCTCGATGCCGTCCCTGACCCGGTCGGTGAGGTTGTCGATGTTGTCCATCACCTGCCAGACCACGAACCAGCCGACCAGCCCCATCACGACGAAGCCGGAGACGGCGGTGATGGCGGTGGCGAGCCCGCGCGGCACGCCCATGGTCCGCAGCCGGGCGACGGTCGGCTGGAGCAGGGCGGTCACCAGGAGCGCGGCGACGAAGGCGAGGACGACGAGCTGGACGGAGCTGATGACCCGCATCAGCACCCAGACCGTCCCGGCGAGCACCAGGAACCGCCAGCCGGCCTCGGCGGCGACCCGCAGGCCCCAGGGGACGGCGGAGACCGGGTCCGGCCGGGCGGGCACGTCGGGGGCGTACGCCGGGGGCGCGGGGATGGTACGGCTCCCGGCCCCGGCGGCGTCGGACGGGCCGGCCGGTTCCGCCGCCGCCGGAGCGGCCTCCGGAGCCGGCGTCAGCGGCGGCCGCCCGTACGGCGGTCCGGGCTCCTCGTCCCGCGCGGCCTCGGCGCGCCGGGCGCCCAGCTCCGTGCCGACGCGGCTGACGGCCTCGCCCAGCCGGCGCAGCCATCCTGGCAGTCTCGACATCTCGTTCCTCTTCCCCCCGTCCGGTCCCTGGCAACCTACACGCAGGAAGCCCCGCACCGTAGGACGGTGCGGGGCTTGCCGGGGTTGAGCGCGCGCCGGTCTAGTACCAGCGGTTGGCCTGCCAGAACGACCAGGCGCCGCAGGGGCTGCCGTAGCGGCCGTCCATGTAGCTGAGGCCCCACTTGATCTGGGTGGCGGGGTTGGTCTGCCAGTCGGCGCCGGCCGAGGACATCTTGGAGCCGGGCAGCGCCTGGACGAGGCCGTAGGCGCCCGAGGACGGGTTGACCGCCCGGTAGTTCCAGCCGGACTCGTGGTCCACGATGTTGCTGAAGCACTGGAACTGCGAGGCCGGGATCATCTGGCGGGCGATCGCCTTGACCTCGGAGATGGAGTACGAGCCCTGGGCGGCGAAGCTCGACGCGTCGCGGGCGGCGTCGCGGCTGGCGCGCTCCTGCTCCGCCTTCTCGCGGGCCTCCCGCTCCTCGCGCTCCTTGCGCTCCTGCTCGGCCTTCTCGTCGGCGGCCTTCTTCTTCGCCTCGGCGTCCTGGGCGGCCTTGAGGCGGGCGGCCTCCTCGGCGGTCTTGCGCGCGGTGGCGTCCGCGGCGGCGGCCTGGACGTCGGCCTGCTCCGCGAGGGAGGCGACCTGTACCTGGGCCTGCGCGCCCGCGGGGATGTCCGCGAGCAGCGTGCTGTCGGCCGCGGCGGCCTCGAAGTTGTCGTCAGAGGTGGCCTGGGCGGCGTTGCCCGTGGCAACTCCGACGACGGCGCCGACGGTGGTGACCGCGGTGGCAGACGCCACCGCGAATCCCCGGACCGAGATCCGGCTCACACGGTTTCCTTCCAGCATCGCCCGCATCGGTGACCACGCGGGCGAAATCGTGCCCCTGGCGCTGGTCTTCGTCGTACCGGGTCACAGAAGACACGGGCCCGTGGTGCTGTGGGCGGCGTACGGCGGCGTATGTGGAGTTGTGCGGTGCTGCGGTGTGCGCCGTCGAAATCGTTCGAGGGTGCACGGGTGCCGTACGCGGGGCCTGACGGAAGCAAGACTTTGCCGGACGCGGACGCCGCAAGGCAATTCCGTGTTGCGTGTGAAAGCTCACACCCCGGCGGACGCCGGTGTTTTGACGGATGTTGCGGACACGGGGACGCCGCCCGGCTAAGCTCCTGCGCTTTGCCGGGCGGCGCCAACTCCCGTACGGGAGCCAAACGGTACGAATCGGGCTTACAGGTGCCCGTCCTCCAGCATCTCGGTGACCAGGGCGGCGATCTGGGACCGCTCGGAGCGGGTCAGCGTGACGTGGGCGAAGAGCGGATGCCCCTTCAGCTTCTCGACCACGGCGACGACTCCGTCGTACCGCCCCACCCGCAGGTTGTCCCGCTGGGCGACGTCATGGGTGAGCACCACCCGCGAATTCGCCCCGATACGGGACAGAACGGTCAGCAGGACGTTCCGCTCCAGGGACTGGGCCTCGTCCACGATGACGAAGGCGTCGTGGAGCGAGCGGCCCCGGATGTGGGTGAGCGGGAGGACCTCCAGCATCCCCCGGGACAGCACCTCCTCGATCACCTCGCGCCCGGCGACCGACGACAGGGTGTCGAAGACCGCCTGCGCCCAGGGGCTCATCTTCTCCGACTCGCTGCCCGGCAGGTAGCCGAGGTCCTGCCCGCCGACCGCGTACAGCGGACGGAAGACCATCACCTTCTGGTGCTGACGGCGCTCCAGGACCGCCTCCAGGCCCGCGCAGAGCGCGAGCGCCGACTTGCCGGTGCCGGCCCGGCCGCCCATCGAGATGATCCCGACGTCCGGGTCGAGGAGCAGGTCGAGCGCGATCCGCTGCTCGGCGCTGCGACCGCGGATCCCGAAGGCCTCCCGGTCGCCGCGGACAAGCCGCACGTTCCCGTCGGCGCCGACCCGGCCGAGCGCCTTGCCGCGCTCCGACTGGAGCACCAGACCGGTGTGCACGGGCAGCTCGGCCGCCTCGGGCACGTACAGCCGCTCCTCGTCGTAGAGCAGGTCGATCTGCTCCGCGGAGAGGCTCAGCTCGGACATGCCGGTCCAGCCGTTGGCGTCCGTGATGGCGAGTTCCGCGCGGTACTCCTCGGCGAGCAGGCCCACCGAGGACGCCTTGATGCGCAGCGGCAGGTCCTTGGAGACCACCGTGACGTCGTACCCCTCCGCCTGGAGGTTGCGCGCGACCGCGAGGATCCGGGAGTCGTTGTCGCCGAGCCGGTAGCCGGCCGGCAGGACACCGGGGTCGGAGTGGTTGAGCTCGACCCGCAGCGTGCCGCCGAGGTCCCCGATGGGCAGGGGGGCGTCCAGACGTCCGTACCGGACCCGGAAGTCGTCCAGCAGGCGCAGCGCCTGGCGGGCGAAGTAGCCGAGCTCGGGGTGGTGCCTCTTCGCCTCCAGCTCGGTCACCACCACGATGGGGAGCACGACCTCGTGCTCCTCGAAGCGGGACACCGCCTTGGGGTCGGCGAGCAGGACGCTGGTGTCGAGAACATAGGTGCGCCGGTCGGAAAGGCGGCGCTTCGTGCTGGTCACCACGGAAGGACAGACCCCCTCTGAAGACCCGAAAAAGGCCGGGGTGCGACGGAAGAACCGTTGTCGCGGCGGAATGGGACCGGGATCGGACCGCCCTGCACGGGCCGAACACCGGCCCTCCGCTTCTCCCGCGCGTCTCCCGCACGGTCGTCCTGGTGCAAGGGGCCTCCCGGGTGGCGGTCTCCGTGCCGCTCACTTCACCAGGCTTATTCCCTTGAACACTCCTCGCCATGCCACGGCATATGACGGCGCGTTCGTGAACGTCCGGTGACTCCTCCGGGGCCCGTTCCCGCGCGGAGGGGGCGCGGGCCTCAGGTGCCGTAGCGGCGGTGCCGGGCGGCGTAGTCGCGCAGCGCCCGCAGGAAGTCGACCTTGCGGAAGGCCGGCCAGTGGACCTCGCAGAAGTAGTACTCCGAGTGGGCGCTCTGCCACAGCATGAAGCCGGAGAGGCGCTGCTCGCCGCTGGTGCGGATGACCAGGTCCGGGTCGGGCTGCCCGCGCGTGTACAGGTGCTCCGAGATGAGGTCGATGGAGACGGTCTCGGCCAGCTCCTCGAAGCTGGTGCCGCGCTCGGCGTGGTCCAGGAGGAGCGAGCGGACCGCGTCCGCGATCTCCTGCCGGCCGCCGTAACCGACGGCGACGTTGACCAGTATCCCGGTGTTGGTGCGGGTGGCCTCCTGGGCCTCCTTCAGGACCCGCTGGGTCCGGGAGGGCAGCAGGTCCATGGTGCCCACGTGGTGCACCCGCCAGCGGCCGTCGGCGGCCAGCGCCGTCACCGCGTTCTCGATGATGCCGAGCAGCGGGACGAGCTGCTCCTCGGGGCGGTTCAGGTTGTCCGTGGAGAGCATCCAGAGCGTGACGACCTCGACGTCGGTCTCGGCGCACCAGCCGAGCAGCTCCTGGATCTTGTCCGCGCCGGCCTTGTGTCCCTGCTCGGGGGTCCCGCCGGACGCCTTGGCCCAGCGACGGTTGCCGTCGAGGATGACGCCGATGTGCTTGGGCACCTGATCGTGGTCGAGACGGCCTTCCACCCGGCGTGCGTAGAGCCCGTACACCAGGTCGCGCAGGTTCACTGTTCTTTACCCCTCCATGGGCGGGCGGTTCGCAAGCCGCCACACTACTGCGCACGGATGAAGGGTCCCAGTCCGGGCGTGTCACAACTCCCTACGGGACTGTCACAAGTCCGTGATAAGCAGAGATACGTGACTGATTCCCCCCTCTACCGCGCCGCCGCGGACCGTTACGACTCCATGGAGTACCGCCGCTCGGGCCGCAGCGGGCTCAAGCTCCCCGCCGTCTCCCTGGGCCTGTGGCACAACTTCGGCGACGACCGCACGCTCGACTCGCAGCGGGCGATCCTGCGCCGCGCCTTCGACCTCGGCGTCACCCACTTCGACCTGGCGAACAACTACGGGCCGCCGCCCGGCTCGGCCGAGCTGAACTTCGGGAAGATCTTCGCCCAGGACTTCGCGCCCTACCGGGACGAGCTGATCGTCTCGACGAAGGCCGGCTATCTGATGCACCCCGGCCCGTACGGCGAGTGGGGCTCCCGGAAGTACCTGATGTCCTCGCTCGACGCCTCCCTGAAGCGGATGGGCCTCGACTACGTCGACATCTTCTACTCGCACCGCTTCGACCCGGAGACCCCGCTGGAGGAGACCATGGGGGCGCTCGCCTCCGCGGTCCGGCAGGGCAAGGCGCTGTACGTCGGCGTCTCCTCGTACAACGCGGAGCAGACCGCCGAGGCCGCGCGGCTGCTGAAGGAGATGGGCGTCCCGGCCCTCATCCACCAGCCCTCGTACTCGATGATCAACCGCTGGATCGAGGACGACGGCCTGCTCGACACCCTGGAGACGGCCGGCATGGGCTGCATCTCCTTCGTGCCGCTGGCCCAGGGCCTGCTCACCAACAAGTACCTGAAGGGCATCCCGGAGGGCTCCCGGGCCACCCAGGGCAAGTCCCTCGACCCGAACCTGCTCTCCGACGAGGTGCTGCGCCGGCTGCGCGGCCTCGCGGACATCGCGGAGCGGCGCGGCCAGTCGCTGGCCCAGCTGGCGCTGACGTGGGTGCTGCGGGACCCGCGGATGACCTCGGCCCTGATCGGCGCGTCGAGCGTGGCCCAGCTGGAGGAGAACGTGGCGGCGCTGGCCGCCGCCCCGCTGACCGACGAGGAGCTGAAGGAGATCGACTCCTTCGCCGTCGACACGGCGGGCACCAACATCTGGGCCGGCCGGGGCTGACCCCGGCGCGGGGGCGGTGGCCCCGAGGGCGGGCGGCTCCGGGGGGCCGCCGGCTTCGCGGGGCCGCCGGCTCCGGGAAAAGAAAACGGGCCGGTCCGTGGGGGGGATACGGACCGGCCCGAGGGGGGGGTTCCACCATAACCCTTCGACGGTCGTGCGGCGCGCCACGTGCGCCGAACGAAGGGCCCGGATTTCCCCGGATCCCAAGCGCCACAAGGGATCCGAGCCTCCGTGGCGGGTTTGCGCCCCGGCGTGGCGGCGGTCTTCCGTCCCTCCCACGGGGGACCGCCCGGCACCGGCGCGGCATTGACGAGCGGCAGGTCGGCGGGGGTGCGGTGGCGCTCCGCTACGGGCCGGTGGCGCTGCGGAGGCGCCGGGCCGGCGGCGGGCCGGGGCGCCGGGCCGGTTCAGGGGACGGCGGTGAAGGCGCCGAGGGCGAGGCCCAGGAGGGCGCCGGCCAGCATGAAGGGACCGAAGGGGATCGCGGAGGTGCGGGCCGCCCGCCCGAGCAGGACGCGCCCGAAGCCGTACCCCGCGCCGAGCAGGAAGCCCAGGAAGGCGCCGGCGAAGAGCACGCCCCAGCCGTACCAGCCGAGCGCGGCGCCCAGCGGCAGGGCCAGCTTCACGTCGCCGAAGCCCAGGCCCTGCGGGCTGATCAGGTGCAGCACGAGGTAGCCGCCGCCGAGCGCGAGGGCCCCGAGCAGGGCGTGGGCCCAGGAGCCGGCGTCGTACGGGAGGAGCTCGGCGGCCCCCAGGAGCAGCGGGACGGCGAGCGCGAGCGGCAGGGTCAGCCCGTCCGGCAGCCGCTGCACGCGGACGTCGACGCAGGCGAGCAGCACCCCGAAGGGCGCGGCCAGCAGCCACACCGCGAGCTCCGGGCGGGGCCCGCCGGTGGCGGCGGCCAGCAGCGCGCAGACCAGCGCGGTCAGCAGCGGCGCGGCCAGCGGCACCGGGGTCGTCGCGCACGCGTCCCGGCCGGGCCCGCCGAGCCAGCCGCGCCCCGGCCCGGCGAGCGGGTGCCCGGCCGGACAGCGCTCCCGCCACGGCTCCTCGGGTTCCACGGAGAGCCGGTACGCGGCGCGCGGGACGAGCAGCCCGGCGGCGGCTCCCCAGAGGGCGGCGAGGACGATCAGCGAGGCGTACACGGGCCGACCCTAGGGCTAAGGTCGGGGCCATGGGGCGGAGTTGGCGGGACGGGACGGGGACGCTGGCGGTGCCGGGGGGCGCGGCGGTCCCGCTGGAGATCGCGGCCTCGTACCGGGCGCGGCGGCGCGGGCTGCTCGGCCGGGACGGGATCGCGGGAGCGATGCTCCTCACCCCGGCGAACAGCGTCCACACCTTCGGGATGCGCTTCCCCCTCGACGTGGCCTATCTGGACCGGCGCCTGCGGGTGCTCGCCGTGGTCACCATGCGCCCCGGCCGGTTCGGACCGCCCCGCCTCCGCGCCCGGCACGTCCTGGAGGCGGAGGCGGGCGCGCTGACGGGGTGGGGGGTGCGGCCGGGGGTCCGGGTGACGGTCACGGCGGGCCCGGCCGGCGCGGTCACGGCGGGCCCGGGCCCAGGAGGGTGAGGGCTCCGTGGACGGCGGAGGCCAGGGCGAGGGCGGACAGGACGGGCACGGCGGTGCGGGTGCGCAGCCGGGCGAGCGCGGCGGCGGGCGGCAGCAGCAGCCCGAAGGCGGGCATCATCAGGCGCGGCCGGGAGCCGAAGTACGCGGCCCCGACCAGCGACACCACGACGACGCCGACCGTGTACACGAGCAGCGGCAGCGGCTGCCGCTGCCGGAAGCCCAGCGCGACCAGCCACGCCAGGAGCGCGAGGGCCGCGCACAGGCCGAGCGCCGCCGGCCACGGCAGGGAGGCGATGAAGCGGGCGAGGGCGACCCCGCCGTCGATGGAGTTGCCCCACGCGGCCTGGACGTCGAAGTAGGCGGTGGCGCTCGACTCGCGGACGCCGACGTACACGACGTACCCGAGCCGGCCGAGCGGCGCGATCAGCACCCCGGCGACGGTCCGCCACGGCAGCCGCCGGTCCCGGACCAGGGCCGCCGCCGCGCTGATCACGAGGGCGGCGATCAGCGCGGCGGCGGTCGGCCGGGTGAGTCCGGCGAGGGCGCAGAGGAGGCCGGCGAGGAGCGGGCGGCCGCGCAGCACCGCGTACAGCGACCAGGCGGCGAGCGCGGTGAACAGGGTCTCCGTGTACGCCATCGACTGCACGAACGCGGTCGGGTACGCCCCCCACAGCACCGCGAGAAGAATCCCGGCGCGCGCCGAGACGACGTGCTCGCCGCACCGGAAGATCCCCCAGGCGGCGGCGAGGGAGGCGGTCCAGGAGACCAGCAGCCCGGCGCCGGCCGCGTCGAGCGGCAGGACGGCCGACAGGGCCCGCTCCAGGGCCGGCAGGAGCGGGAAGAACGCCAGGTCGGAGTGGACGTCCCCGTTCGGCAGCGTGACCTGGTACCCGTACCCGTGCTCGGCGATCCGCGCGTACCAGACCGCGTCCCAGCGCCCGCTCAGCCGGTGGAAGCCGTCCTCGCCGGTCGCGGCGGCGGCGACGGCGAGGGCGGCGAGCCCGAGGAGCCGGGTGACGGCGTAGCCGCCGAGGGCGAGGAGGAGCGGGGAGCGGGGGGACGGGCCGCCCCCGCCGGGGGTGGACGCGGTGGGCGTGGACGAGGCGGGACCGGGCGCGGCGGGCGTGGACGCGGTGGGGGTGGACGCGGCGGTTGTGGACGCGGTGGGGGTGGGCAGCGGGGAGGAGCGGGGGGTCGGCGGGGGCATGCGGTCGATCATCCCGAGATGTTCCGGCCGCCCCGGCCCCGGCCGACGGGTTACGCGAGGAGCCAGGAGAGCGCGGCGAGGAGCGCGAGCGCCAGCAGCGCGGCGCCCGCGTACTGCCGGTTCCGCCGCGGGGAGGCGGTGGTGACGACGCCGAGCGCGCCGGGAGCGCCGGACGGGCCGGACGCGCCGGCTTCGGGGAGGACGAAGTACACGCGGTGGGGGTGGGCGGGGTGCGTGACGCGGGCGAGGGTGAGGTGCCGCAGGTCGATCCGCCGGGCGATCTCGTCCTCGCGCCGCTGGAGCCGGGGTTCCAGGAAGGCGACGAGCTCCTTCGCGGTGCCGTCCGGCGGGGCGGCCTCCGCCGCGTCGACGCGGAGGTGCGCCCAGTCGCCGCGGCCGCGGGCCCGCCGGCGTACCCGGCGGGGCAGGGAGGCGTACTCCTCGATCGGGTCCTCGACCGGCCTCCGGTCGACGATCCCCTCGGTCCAGCTCACGACCCGGCCGGTGCCGCCGCAGTAGTCGTGGCGCACGGTGCCCGCCCGCCCGCAGTCGGGGCAGGGGACGGAAGCGGAGCCGTCGCACTTGGGGCACTGGACCCGGCCGCGCCCCTTGCACGTGGCGCAGGCCGCGTCCGGGGCGCCGCACTTCCGGCAGGCGACGCGCCCGTCCTTCTCCTCCTCCGGCGGTTCGACGGGCCCGCGGGTGCGGCGGCCGGTGCCGTCGCAGCGCAGGCAGGGGTCGATCCCCTTGCACGTGCCGCAGGGCACGTACGGCCGGCAGGCCAGCTCGCCGGTGCCCTCGCAGCGCCGGCAGTGCGCCTTGCCGTTGCCGCAGTCGCAGGCCCGGTCGTCCACCGTGCCGTGCCGCACCAGTTCCAGGGTGGTGCGGGCGGTGGTGTCCTCGGGCGCCGGTACGGGGTGGCGGCGCAGGTCGCCGTCGTACTCGGGCCGCCCGGAGAGGTCGACGGGCCCCTTGTGGAAGCCGGGGCGCTCCGTCCTGGTCTCCACGCAGCGGACGATCCTCCCGTCGACGAGGAGGTGCCGGGTGATGCGGACGCCCTCGGCCGGGAAGGCCGCGCCGCCCTCCCCGAGGCGGTGACGCACCGCCGCCAGCACGTCGTCGTCGCTCAGCACTCTTCCGCCTCCCGGGCACCTCGGACGATCCCCGGGAAGCTACCCAACTGACCTGTGATCGAAGCCTCGTTCAGCTCCGGAGCCGGTCGGCACCGGGCCCGGTCGGCACCGGGCCCGGCCGACGCCGGGCCCGGCCGGCTGTGGGCCCTGTCAGCCGCGGGGCCTGTCAGCCGCGGGGCCTTATGCGGTCGAACCTCGCGGCCATCACCGGGCCGAGCTGCCGGACGATCCCGTGGCCGGGCTCGCCCGGGGAGGGCAGGTCGCCGAGGAAGGAGGTCACGATCACCTCGTCGACGGCGGCGTCGCCACGGCTGCTCCGCTCCTCCAGGAAGTCGAGGGTGCGGCGCCAGTCCGGCTCCCCGCCCACCGCCGGGTCCGTCGGCTCCGCCCTGCCCGTCAGCTCCGCCCTGCCCGTCAGCTCCGCCAGGTTCGCCAGATCCGTCAGGAAGGAGCGGACGGTTCCCTGGACGACGTCCCAGAAGAAGACGTTCGGCAGGACTCCGCCCTGCCGGAAGACGTGGTTCTCGTAGGCGCCCCGGAAGGCGGGGACGTGGACGAGGAGGTCATGGACGAGCTGCACGCCCGTCGGTGTGTCGGCGGCTTGAGGGCCGCTGGTCGGCGAACTGCTGGTCGGTGGTCTGGTGTGCTGCATCGACGGCCCTGCCCCGGAGCGTTGTGGTGTTTCGGTCCAGAATGCTCCTCCCCCGAGGCCCCGTCCCGACACTTTTGCTTTTTCCTGGGGACAACTTTCGCCGGGTTTTCCACAGGGGGTGCGAAGTGTCGCTCTTCCGTGGATCGTTGGGCGTATGTACGAGTTGGCGATCCTCGCCCGGGGCGGGGTCCTTCTGACGGTCTGGGCGTTGGCGGCGGGCTGGCCGCCGGGCCGGCTCGCCGCGCGGCTGCGGCGGGACGGCTGGCAGCGGATCTGCCGGGGCGCGTGGGCGGTGCCGGGGAAGGAGACGGACTGGCGGGTCCGGGAGACCGCGCTCCAACTGCTGCGCCCCGGGCGGGTGTGCGGTCACGGGACGGCCGCGCGGCTGCACCGGATCGAGCTCCTGGCGGGGACGCGCGTGCCGTCCGCTTCCCGGGCCTCGCTCCCGCCGGAGGACGTCTGTCTGCGCCGGGGCCTGCGGGTGACGACGGCCGCGCGGACGGTCGCGGACCTGATACGGGCGTGCGGGAACCGGGAGGAGGCGGTGGTGGCGGCGGACTCGGCGCTGTCCGACCGGGTGGTGGAGGGCGTACGGAGGGGACCGCTGGTCCGGTACGAGGAGCTGGCCGCGCAGTTGGCGGTACGGCGGCCGGGGGCGCCGCGCGCCCGGGCCTGGCTGCCGCTGACGAACCCGGCGGCGGGCTCGCCGGCGGAGACGGTGGCCCGGCTGCGGATGGCCGACGCGGCCCTCTTCCCCGAGTGCCAGCCGCCGCTGCGGACGCCCGGGGGCCGTCCCCTCCGCCCGGACTTCCTCTTCCGGGCGGAGGGCCTGGCGGTGGAGGTGGAGGGGTACGCGTACCACGGCACGCGCCGGGCGCACGAACGGGACGTCGCGCGTTTCAACGCGCTCCAGTCCTGCCCGGAGATCCGCCGGGTGCTGCGCTTCACCGCCCGGGAGGTCTTCACCCGCCCGGACCGGATGACCACGGAGATCCGCGCGGCGCTGACGGGGCTGACGGGATGAGCGGGATGGGCGGGGTCGGCGAGACCGGCGGAAGCGGGCGGCTGAGGGGGCGGGCCGAGAGGGGGGCGCACGCACCGGTGGGCGGGGCGGTGAGCGGAGCAGTGGGCGGGACGGTGAAGGGAGGGGTCGGCGGGCGGAGCGGTGGGCGGGTCGGCGGGTGCGGTGGTGGACAGGTCGGCGGGCGGGGCGGGCGCGGCCGCCGGCCGGGGTCTCCTGGTCGCGCTCGTCGGGTGAACTCCCCAGCTCGGGGCGGCTGTCCGCGTCGGCGGTAACCGGACGGAGGTTCCGGGCGACGCGCGGTAAAGTCCGTGGGCCACCCGCGATCGCCGTTCTGAGCAGCCCCTGAGAAGCCCCTGAGAAGCAAGGAGCATCGGTGTCCACGGCACCCACGCCACCGAACAACCCTCCCCACGCGTACCCGAGTTCCCCGGCGGGAGGGCCGCCCCCGCAGCCGCCTCGGCGGGGATGGTTCGGAAGCCTGAGCGAGGGCGGGAAGGTCACGGTCATCGGCGCGGTGATCGTCGGCGTGTCCACGCTGGCCGCCGCCGTCCTTCCCTCCCTGCTGTCCGACGACGGGAAGGGGACGGGGAACGCGAAGCCGCCGGCCCAGTCCCAGACCGGGACGCAGGACCCGACCCAGGAGCCGACCCAGGAGCCGACGCGGACTCAGGAACCGTCGCAGGCGTCCACGGAGCAGCCGGACCCGTCCGGCACCACGCCCTCCGGGACGCCGACGGCGACCGACGGCGGGGCCGCCGCCTCCGCGCCGCCGGCCTCCCGGTCGTACAAGGTCTTCTACGAGGACCAGGCGATGTCGCTGGGCCTCCCGCCCGGGGACGACGTCGGCTCGATCGACTTCGACGTGCCGGCCACCCGCCGCTTCTCCTACGAGGAGTGGAACGCGGAGAAGGAGAAGGCCGAGCAGACCGGCGTGCCCGTCCTGGCCGACCTGACCTACCAGAGCCAGGAGCGGGGCTTCCTGTCCCTGCGCAACGGCCGCAACGCGGCCCAGCTCCAGCCCACCGACCCGTCGGACAACGCCGCGGACTGCGCGAGGTCGGCGCAGGTCGGCGGCTTCACGGAGGCGGAGATGGAGGACTGGACGCTGCCCTCGGGGACGGTGCTCTGCGTCCTCACGGACCAGGGCAACGTCGCCCGGGTCACGATCACCGGCTTCATCGGCGGCAAGAAGGGCGGCCTACCCGACCCGCCGACCCAGATCTCCCTGCGCGTCACGCTCTGGAAGCCGAGCGCCTGAGTCCGTACAACTGAGGCCGGGAGGCCAGGAGTCGAAGGAGGGGCGGCGGATGTCTCGTGCGGTGCGGTGGGTGGTGGCCGGGGTGGCGGCGGTCGTCACGTTCGGAATAGGGGTCGCGGTCGTACGGGCGCTGCCGTGGGACTGGCTCCCGCAGGAGGACGGCGCCCGGCTCGACACCGCCCTCGCCTTCGGGGCCGTCGCGGGCACGGCGGTACTGGCCGGCCTCGGCTGGTGGGCCGGCCGCGAACAGCCCCAACCCACCCCAACCCCGGCCCCGGCACCCGAGCCCGCCCGAACGCTGATCCAGACGGCCACCGCCTCCGACGACGGACAGATCGAACAGACCGGCGGAGGCGGCGAAGCGTCACGCATCGAGCAGCGCGCGGAGGCGTCCGGCCGGGGGCGGATCGTCCAGGCCGGGGGCGACCAGCACATCGACGGGGACTGAGCCGGTGGAGGACGACGAGCCGTACGGCCCGGACGCGGGGGCGGCGGAAGGGCGGCACGGCCGCGACGCGGCGGAGGAGCGGCACGACCGCGCCCCGGCCCCCGGCCCTGCCTCCGCACCGACACCCGCCCCGGCATCCGGCCCATCGGCCCGCCCGTCCGCCATCCCATCGGCCCGCCCGTCCGCCGCCCCGTCGTCCGCCCCGCCCGTCGCTCCACCCGCCGCCCCGCCCTCCCCCGGGCCCGTCCGGCAGTGGGCGCAGGCGTCCGGGGACGGCCGGACCTACCAGGCCGGCCACGACCAGCACTTCTCGCGGATCGAGACCCAGAACGTCATCGAGACCCAGCACGTCTGGGCCCCGGGCGGCGGCCCCGCCCCCCGCGCCCTGGCCGCCCTCCCGCCGGCCCCGGCCCTGACCGGCCGGGAGGGCCCGACCGCCGCGCTCCTGAGGTCCCTGGGCCCGGAGGGGCCGGCGGTGACGGTGGTGACGGGCCTCCCGGGCGTCGGCAAGACCGCACTGGCCCTGCACGCCGCCCACCGGGCCGTGGCCCTCGGCCACTTCCCCGGCGGAACGCTCTTCGTACGGCTGCGCGGCTACGACCCGGCCGGCGCGGTGGCCCCCGAGCAGGCCCTGGAGGCGCTCCTCCGAGCACTGGGCGTACGCGACGACGACCTGCCACCGACACCGGAGGAACAAGCCGCCCTGTACCGGTCGGAACTGGCCCGCCGAGCCGACCGACACGGCCCGGTCCTGATCGTCGCCGACGACGCCTCGACCACCGCCCAACTCGCCCCCCTCACCCCCGCCCACCCCGCCCACCGCCTCCTCGCCACCTCCCGCCACGCCCTCACGGACCCCGACTTCCGACCCCGGCTCCTCCCCCTGGACGAGCTCGACACCGCCTCGGCCACCGCCCTGCTCGCCACCGCCCTCGCCCAGGTCGACCCCGCCGACCCGCGCGTCGGGGAGGAGCCCCGGGCGCTGGAGGAGGTGGCCGTCCGCTGCGGCCGGCTGCCCCTCGCCCTGACGATCGCGGCCGCCCTCCTCACCTACGACCCCGGCCTGCGGGTCGGCGCGCTGGCGCACGAACTCTCGGACGCGCGGACCCGGTTGAGGGAGTTGCGGTACGAGGACGGCGACGGCCGCTCCTTCGCGGTCCGCACCGCCTTCGGCCTCTCGTACCGGCGGCTGCGGGAGCCGGAGGCCCGGCTGTTCCGGCTGCTGTCCCTCAACCCGGGCCCCGACCTGTCGACCGAGGCGGCCACCGCCCTGACCGACCGGCCGGCGCGGGAGACCCGCGGCAGCCTCGCCGCGCTCGCCCGGGCCTGCCTCCTCGGCGAGCAGCCGGTCGGTTCCGGCCGCTGGCGCATGCACGACCTGCTCCGCCTGTACGCCGCAGAGCGCCGCGCGGACGCCGAGCTCCGCGAGGGTCCGGGCCGGGTCCAGGACCACGAGGCGGCCCGGGACCGGCTGCTGACGTACTACCTGAAGTCCTGCGAGGAGGCCGACAGGCGGCTGCGCGCGGAAGACGACGGCCCCGGCCGCGCCGCGGCCCTGGCGTGGCTGGAGGCCGAACGCCCCAACCTCGTACAGGCGATCGCCCTCGCCACCACCGAGGCCCCCCTCACGGCCCTGCGCCTGGCCACGGCGATCTCCGCCTACCTGCGCCGGACCCGCCACCTCCACGACACGCACGCGGCCGACGAGTACGTCGTGGCCGCCGCGCTCCGGGGCGGCGGCCCGGTGGTCGTCGACCGGGCGGACTCCGGGTGGGGACGAGGGGTACCGCACGCGCTCGACCACCGCGCGCTCGATTCCCGCGAGATCGCGCGCCTGCGGGAACTCGCCCCGGCACGGGAGCTGGAGCAGCGCGGTGCCGAGCGGTGGGTGGGGGGACGTCACGACGAGGCCGCCGCGGCCTTCACGGAGGCGGCCGACATCTACCGGGCGGTCGGCAGCCTCCACGAGGAGGGCAGCGCGCTCGACGCCCTCGGCCTCGTCCTGCACGAGGCCCGGCGCTTCACCGAGGCGGCCGCCGCCCACGCCCGGGCGCTCGGCGCCTACCGCAGGGCGCACAGCCTCGACGGCGAAGCCCGGTCCCTCGACCACCTGGGCCTCGCCCTCGGGGAAGCGGGCCGCTTCGCCGAGGCGGCCGTCGCCCACGAGCAGGCCGCCGACCGCTTCCGGGCGGGGGGCAGCCGCGCCGACGAGGCGGCGGCGCGCCGGAACCTCGACCGGGCCCGGCGCGCGCTGGAGCGAGAGGAGTAGCGGGCGGCCTCAGGAGATGTCGGGCATGCGGTTGAGGAAGCGGGAGGGGAGGGAGAACCAGCGGCCGCCCTGGGAGAGGTGCCGGGTGTAGACGCCCTGGAGCAGCAGGGCGAGGGAGAGGTCGAGGCCGTCGGCCGCCCCCTCGACGTGGACGTCGAGGCGCTGCGGCCGGTACCAGTCGTCCCGGGTGACCCGTACGAGGACGCCCGGCCGCAGGAGTTCGTGGACGCGCTTGCTCCTCCCCTGCCGGTACCGGTACGCCCGCTCGCCGAGCCCCACGCGCAGCGCGCGCCCGTCCCGGGAGAGCCCGCTGCGGCGCCGGCTCAGGGTCCCGGCGTGCGGCCCGACCTGGAGGCGCGCCCGGGAGGGCAGCGGCGCGTGCCCGTACCGGATCCCGCTGAAGACCCCGTGCGGCAGGTGCTCGCCGTGGACGGAGAACTGCGCGAAGGCGTCCCCCCGCCCGGTCGCGGCCCCGTACCGCAGCTCCACGCCACCGAGCCCGGGGACGTCCCCGGCCCAGGAGGGCGCGCGGAAGACCCCCCGGACGCCCTCGGCCGGGCCGGTGCGGTGGAGGGTGAACGGGGTGGCGGAGTAAGGGGTGTTCATGGCCGGTCAGTATGGCCGACCCGGGGGCCGGGGTCGCGGGTCCGGGGGCGGTCAGGGGCGGCGGCGGAGCCGGCGCTGGAGGACGGTGTCCTCGACGCTGATCGGCCGGGGCCGGGCGCACTCGGCGTGGTCGCGGTGCCAGTACACGGTGGGCCGGGCGCCGGAGTCGGAGAGGGGGACGATCGCGAGGACCTCGCCGTCGATGCGGCGGCCGCAGTAGTCGCACAGCGGGGCGGGCGAGGGGGCGGGAGTGGGAGTGGGGGTGTGCATGACGAGGCCTCCTGGGTGTCGCCGCGTCCCCCGGGCCGCGTACGCGACCTCGGGGCTGCCGTTTCCGCAGGATACAGGCAGCATGCTATGGCGTGCTAGGTATGGCATATCTTGCTTGGCGTCCTAGGGGCGGTCAGCGTGAGGGGATGATGGACTTCGCCCCTGATCAGCCGCGCTGGCGCCAGGTCGCCGAGGTGATGCGACAGCGGATCGCCGACGGCACGTACCCGCCCCGCTCGCGGGTCCCGTCGGTGCTCCAGCTCCAGGGCGAGTTCGGCATCGCGACGGCGACCGGCCAGAAGGTGCACCGCGCCCTGCGTGACGAGGGCCTGATCTACACGGAGCCGGGGCTCGGCTCGTTCGTCACCGACCCCGCCAGGTCGTCCACGGGCTGACGAGGCAGCCGCAAGGCCGGCTCCCTGCCCCGGGCGAACGGCGACGTCGGTGTCGGATTCCTGCCGGACGCGTCGCCCGGTCCGCTGGTTGGCTGGTCCCATGACCAGCACCCAGGCGGACAGGGCCCGCCTCTTCCGCTCCCTCCATTCCTCCGCCCGGCCCCTCGCCCTCGCCAACGCCTGGGACGTGGCGAGCGCCCGCGTCGTCGAGGCCGCGGGGGCGCCCGCCATCGCCACCACCAGCGCGGGAGCGGCCTGGTCGCTGGGGCTCCCGGACGGGGAGGCCGTCTCCGCCGGCCAGGTGACGGACCTGGTCGCCCGTATCGCCGCGGCCGTCGACGTACCGGTCACCGCCGACATCGAGGGCGGCTACGGCCGGAACGGGACCGAGGTCGCCGAGACCGTCGCGCGGGTCCTGCGCGCGGGCGCGGTCGGCGTCAACATCGAGGACGGCACCCGCCCTCCGGCCGACCTCGTGGCGCGTCTGAGGGCCGCCCGGTCGGCGGCGGAACGGGCGGGCGTCCCCCTCTTCCTCAACGCCCGCACCGACACCTACCTGCGCGGCCTCGGCGACCCCGCCACCCGTCTGAAGGACACCCTGGAGCGGGCGCGCGCCTACGCGGACGCCGGCGCCGACGGGGTCTTCGTCCCCGGCGTCACCGACCCCGCCACCGTCGGGGAGCTGGCCGCGGGCATCCCCGTCCCCCTGAACGTCATGGCCGGGCCGGGCGCCCCGACCGTCCCCGAGCTGGGTGCCCTGGGCGTGGCGAGGGTCAGCCTCGGCCCGGGCGCGGCCCAGGCCGCGTACACCGCCGCCCGCGCCGTCGCCCAGCGGCTGTACGCCACCGGCGACTACGCCCCGCTCGCCGGCGCCGTCCCCTTCCCCGAGCTCGACGCCCTCTTCACCGACCCGCGTTGACCGCGCGCGCCGCCGTCCCGCCGGAGGCGCCACGGAATGTGGTGGACGGCGTGACGGCGGCGACGCCCCTTCGGCACCATGGGTGCGGTGGCTCGTGAGGTGTCCGGGCCGGGAGTCGGAGGAGGGGGCGGCGGATGTCTCGTGCGGTGCGGTGGGTGGTGGCCGGGGTGGCGGCGGTCGTCACGTTCGGAGTAGGGGTCGCGGTCGTACGGGCGCTGCCGTGGGGATGGCTCCCGCAGGAGGACGGCGCCCGGCTCGACACCGCCCTCGCCTTCGGCGCCATCGCGGGCACGGCGGTACTGGCCGGCCTCGGCTGGTGGGCCGGCCGCGAACAGCCCCAGCCCGCCCCAGCCCCAGCCCCGGCACCCGAGCCCGCCCGAACGCTGGTCCAGACGGCCACCGCCTCCGACGACGGACGGATCGAACAGACCGGCGGAGGCGGCGAAGCGTCACGCATCGAGCAGCACGCGGAGGCGTCGGAGCGGGGAAGCGTCGTCCAGTCCGGCGGACGGGGCGGGGGCGCCGTCCCGGAGCGGATCGAGCAGCGCGGAAAGGCGACGGGGAACGGCCGCGTCGAGCAGTCCGGCGGCGACCGGCCCGCCCCAGGGGTCTGAGGCGTTGAACGACCGCGCGCCCGACGGCATTCGGCAGCACGCCCGGTCCTCCGGCAACGGCCGCACCTACCAGGCCGGCCAGAACATCTACGTCACGGAGGGAAGCCCCGCCCCGCAGGCCCTGGCCGCCCTCCCGCCCGCCCCGCACCTGACCGGCCGGGATGGCCCGACCGCCGCGCTCCTGAAAGCCCTGGGCCCGGAGGGGCCGCCGGTGACGGTGGTGACGGGCCTCCCGGGCGTCGGCAAGACCGCACTGGCCCTGCACGCCGCCCACCGGGCCGTGGCCCTCGGCCACTTCCCCGGCGGAACGCTCTTCCTCCACCTCCGCGGCTACGACCCGGCCGGCGCGGTGGCCCCCGAGCAGGCCCTGGAGGCGCTCCTCCGAGCACTGGGCGTGCGCGACGACGACCTGCCACCGACACCGGAGGAACAAGCCGCCCTGTACCGGTCGGAACTGGCCCGCCGAGCCGACCGACACGGCCCGGTCCTGATCGTCGCCGACGACGCCTCGACCACCACCCAACTCGCCCCCCTCACCCCCGCCCACCCCGCCCACCGCCTCCTCGCCACCTCCCGCCACGCCCTCACAGACCCCGACTTCCGACCCCGGCTCCTCCCCCTGGACGAACTCGACACCGCCTCGGCGGCACGGCTGATCGCCGAGGCCCTGACCCAGCCCCGCCCCGAAGACCCCCGCCCGGCGGCCGAACCCGAGGCCCTCGCCCGGGTGGTCGCCCACTGCGGCCGCCTCCCCCTGGCCCTGACGATCGCCGCGGCCCTCCTCGCCGACGACCCCGGCCTCCCTGTCGCCGCCCTGGCCGAAGACCTGGCCGACGCCCGCACCCGTCTGGAAACCCTCCGCCACGAGAACGGCACCGGCCGCTCCCTGGCCGTCCGAGCCGCCTTCGACCTCTCGTACCACCGCCTGCGGCCTCCGGACGCCCGCCTCTTCCGCCTGCTCCCCCTCAACCCGGGCCCCGACCTCTCCACGGAGGCCGCCGCCGCCCTCGCCGGCCGCCCGCCCCGGGAAACCCGCACGTCCCTGGCGGCCCTGGCCCGCGCCGGCCTGATCGCGGAACACCCCCTCGGCTCCGCCCGCTGGCGCATGCACGACCTGATCCGCCTGTACGCCGCCGAGCTCCCGCCGGAGCGGGAGGACGCCGAGGCCCTGGAACGGCTCCTGGAGCACTACAGCACCACCTGCGAAGCCGCCGACGACCATCTGCGCGCCCTCCCCGGCCAACCGGTGTCCGCCCTCTTCGCCGATCGCACGGCCGCCCTGACCTGGCTGGACGCGGAACGCTCCAACCTCATCGCGGCGGTCCCCCGCCTGGCCACGGGCGCCCCCCGAGCGGTCCTGTTCCTGACCAGCGCCTTGAACGTCTACGTCCATCAGCGCCGCCGCTTCCACGACGCCCTGGCCATCGGCGCCTCCGCCGTCACCGCGGCCCGCGAACTCGGCGACCGGCAGGGCGAGGCCCGCGCCCTCAACAACCTCGGCCTCGCGCTCCGCAAAGTACGCCGCTTCGACGAGGCCATCGCCCACCACACCCAAGCCGCTGACGTGTACCGGGAATTCGGCAACCGGCAGGGCGAGGCCCGCGCGCTCAACAACCTCGGCCTCGCCCTCCAGGCCGTACGCCGCCACGACGAGGCCATCGCCGCCCACGACGAAGACCTCGCCATCTGCCGCGACCTCGGCGACCGGCGGGGCGAGGCCCGCGCGCTCAACAACCTCGGCCTCGCCCTCCAAGCGGTACGCCGCCACGACGAGGCCATCGCCGCCCACGACGAAGACCTCGCCATCTGCCGCGACCTCGGCGACCGGCAGGGGGAAGCCCAAGCCCTCAACAACCTCGGCCTCGCCCTCCAAGCGGTACACCGCCACGCCGAGGCCATCACCGCCCACACCCGCGCCGCCGCCTTCCACCGCGAACACGACGACCGGTACAGCGAAGCCCAGGCGCTCAGCAACCTCGGCCTCGCGCTCCGAGCGGCCCACCGCCACGACGAAGCCCTCGCCATCCACCGCGAGGTCCTCGCCACCTATCGCGCGCTCGGCGACCGGGACGGCGAAGCGCCCGCGCTCAACAACCTCGGCCTCACGCTCCGGGGGCTGGGCCGCTTCGACGAAGCCATCGCCGCCCACACCGAAGCCGTCGCCGCCTATCGCGAACTCGGCGACCGTCACAGCGAAGCCCAGGCACTCGGCAACCTCGGCCTCGCGCTCCAGGCCGTACGCCGCCACGACGAAGCCGTCGCGGCCCACACCCGGGCCATCGCCGTCTTCCAGGAGATGGACGACCAGCACTCCGCGCACCTGACCCGGGAAAACCTCGCACGAGCCGTGCGCGGGGCCCGGGCCACCGCCGGGAAGCGGCGCCGGTGGCCGTTCGGCAGGGGGAGGGCCGGTCGGGCCGAAGCTTAAGGTCCGGGGTTCGAGCCGTGTTCCGAGGATGGGGAGTGGGCTGTATCAACCCTCCCTCCCACCCGGCGAGTTGAGCTCGACAAGTGCGGAGAGTCGCGAACTTGCCACGGAGCGTCATCTGGCTCTAGCGTGGCCGCAGGCTTGTGAAAAAAGGCGACCCCCACCAGGTGAAAGCAACACCTGCGGGGGTCTGACCATCAAGATCGCCCAATTCGAAAGTACCGATCCTCATGGATGACACCGAGTTTAATGACGCCCGCCACCCCCTGGCCAGTCCGGGATACGGCAAACGGTCCGCGCCGCGGCAGGAACCTCGCGGCCCCCAGGACTTCGCCCACCTCCCGGCCCGGGAGGCCGCCGTCGCCGCCTACATCGACCGGCTGCCCGACGGCAGCGACATCTCCGTGAAGACGCTGGCCAAGCGGTTGCCGTACGGGCAGTGCGCCCTGCGGACCGCGCTCAACCGCATCCAGCGGGCGGGGCACCTGCGGCGGGGCCGGGAGTGTCTCGGCGGGAAGTGGGTCACTCGTACGTGGTTCTCGCGGACGCCGCGTGACAGCGGGTGGTGGGCCGCCTTCCAACAGGGGGACGTGCCCCGGGAGTCGGCGGGGCCGAGGCGGTCGCGGGCGTACGTCCTGCTCGCCGCGCTCGGGCGTACGAACTCCGCGCTGTCGCTGTCGCACGTCGAGTGCAGGGCGCTGGTTCCGCTGGTGGAGGCGTGGTTCGAGCGGGACGCCGACGAGAAGGGCGTGCTGCACGCCCTCACCACCGGGCTGCCGCCGACCGTCCACCACCCCGCCGGCCTCGTCCGCCGCCGCCTCACCGACAAGCTGCCGCCGCCGCCCGTCTCCCGCACCCCCGCGCCGCCCCGCATCCTCGAATGCGGCACCTGCGGCGCGCCCGGGTACGCGGACGCCCTCCACGGCGGCGACTGCGGCCCCTGCCGGGGCGAGCGCCCCGCGCCCCGCCCCGCGCCCCGCGCGCTCTCGGCCGCCCAGGTCCACGCGCGGGCGGCCGCGATCCGCGGGCGGATGGACGGGGCGCGCGTCTGAGGGGCGGGACGGGCGGGACGGTCGACCCGGCCTGCCCCGGTCCGGTCCGCCCCGGCCCGGTCAGGTCAGTTCCGGTCAGGTCAGTTCCGGTCCAGCCCGGTCCGGTCCGGGGTCAGGGGGCGGCAGGAGGCGGTGCGGTGCGCGGGAAGGAGATCTCCACGCGACGATTCTTCTTCCGGCCTTCCTCGGTGCGGTTGTCGGCGATGGGGTAGTCCTCGCTGTAGCCGCGGATGTCGTACGCGGTGCCCGGGTCCAGCTCGCGCGCGAGCACCTGCTGCACGGCGACGGCCCGCTCCTTGGAGAGCTTGAGGCCGTGCTCGTACGTCCCCAGGTTGTCGGTGAACCCGAAGACCCGCACCCGCCCGGACCCCTGTGTCCGCACCTCCGCCGCGATGGCCTTGATCCGCGCGGTGGCGGCGGGGCCGAGCTTGGCGCTGTTCTTCGCGAACAGCACCTCGGCCTGGAGCGCGAACGTCACGTCGACGTTCGTGTCCTCCCGCCGCTGCTCGCCGCCCTCCTCCTCGACGATCTGCTTGATGTCCAGCACCTTCGCGGGCGCGAGCTGCGCCCCGTCCGGGAGCATCAGGTTCGGGGAGTTGGCGTCGATGGCGGGCGGCGGGGAGGAACTGGTGCTGCCCGGCGGATCGTCGGCGTGAGCGGTGCCGCCGCCTCCCCCGAGAGGCCAGACCGTGATGACCGCCACGGTCGCGAGCGCGGCCAGTCTGCGTCGTCGTCCTGTCGTCGTTGTCATGACAGCGCCTCAGGAGAGCTTGAGGGTGGCGGGTTCGAAGGTGGGGAGCTGGAACGAGACCTCGGTGGTGGAGGCGGGGGGTGCGGGGAACTGCATGAAGACGGCGGTGGACTTGCCGGGCCCGAGGCTGTCGAGAGCCGAGGTGGTGAGCGGTCGACCGTCGGTGTCACGCAGGACGTAGTAGCGCTTCTTGCCGATCGCATCGACGAGCGTGGCTCCGCCGAGGGAATTACCGTGTTTAACGACTTCGGTCTCGTCACCGCTCAGCTGAGCCGGGATGACGCTTGCTTTGTCCGATGCGTTCTTGAGCCGCCCTTTAATGGTCAAGAAACCGCCAGCATCACGGTCTGCCGAGTTGACCTCCAGCTCAAGTCCTTTTGGCCCTTTGACACGCGCGATCGCCTCTGCCGGCTCCTCGGTAGGCTGTTCCTCCTGGGTGGTGGCCGACTGCTGAGGTTGCTGTGTCACAGTTGCCGGCTTGTTAGTCACCTTGGGTTCGGCATCGGCTCCACAGCCGACAACGGTCAAAGAGGCCGCCACCGCAAAGGCGATGAACCCCCCTCTCACATATGAGACGTTCATGAAGAGCGCTTCCTTTACTCGTCGTCGCCGGTCAGTCGAACACGAAAGAGTTCCTCGACACGGGGAAGCACAGGGTCCTCCGGGTCGATATCCCAAACCTCACCGTCGCAGGAGAGGCCCGAGATCAGGGCGGGATCCTCTTCCTCAGGGTCCTCAGACGGCGTAGCGGACGGATCCGGTTCAGTGGGCGGTTCAGAGGGAGGGTCGGGGCTCGGCTCAGGCGGAACGAACGAGCACAGGGGCTCGATCACTGCGGAGGCGGTGGCCGTGGCGCGCCGCTCACTGGTGCCTGGAACGATCGTCTCACCGACCGTCTCTTCAGTCTGCACAGTCACGGTGAAGCCGAGCTCCAGCGGCTCACAACCCTGGTCCACGAGCTCGGCCTCGTTGAGCGAGGCCAAAGCAGTGGCCCTTTGACAGGCCCGTTCCACTTCGTACCCGTCACCCTGGAGGAGTCCTGGCCACCGAGTCGGATCGCCGATCACGTCCAGCCATCCCTCACGGAGTTGGTCACGTGCATCCTGGGCGGCCCCGAGAGCCGCCGCGTCGGCAGCAGTCTGGGCCCCGTTGCGCAGGACTGCGGCCTGCCCAACAGCGAAGTAGACGAAGGCTAGGAACAGTACCCCCGCAACTACTGCCACGTAGGCGGGAAATGCCTGGCCCCCGTCCGTCAGCGCGTGCCTTACTCGCCACCGCCGCCGGTAAGCTCGGTGATCTTCTGGGCAATAGCGTTCTTGATCGACTGCCCCAGATCCGTGCCCGTGATCGCGACCACAATCGCCACCACCACCACAATGATCCCCAAATACTCCACCGCCGTCTGCCCCCGGTCCCCCCGGGCCGTCAAGGCGAGGCGGGCCTTGGTCAGGGCCTTCAGCATCGCGTCGTTCATCGTGGTCCCCTCCGCGGTCAGACGCTTGCGCACACGCACGGTACGCCCGTGATCCCTGTGGTGCACAGGGGCCCTCGGCCCATTCGTCAGATCGGGTCATGGGGGGCCGGACCTCGTGCTCAGGAAGGCTATGGCCTGGAGAGGGGGCGTGGCGGGGAGTTCGGTGAAGACGTCCGGTTCGAGTGCGTGTGGTCGCATCGGGTCCCCCTCTCCCTAGAAGGTTGCATGCGTGAAGCAGATTCGGCAAGAGGGGGGATACGAAGCCGGGTTCAGGGGCCGAGAGTCGTTGCAGTCGCACTTCGGTCACTCCCCCGCGATCGAGCCCAGGTCCGTCCCCGTGCCCAGGAACAGGCCCGCGCCCAGGAGGATCATGGTGGCGGGGACCATCAGGGTCGTGATGACCATGGTCGCCTTCGGGACGGCCTTCGCGGCCTTGCGGCGGGCGTTCTGGGCGTCCGTGCGGCGCATGTCCTCGGCGATCTGGATGAGGGTGTCGACGATGGGGGCGCCCAGTTCCTCGCCCTGCTGGAGGGCCGTCACGAACTGGGCCACCTGCTCCGAGTCGTTGCGGCGGCGGAGTTCGTCGAAGGCCTGGCGGCGGGTCACGCCCATGTCCATCTGGCGGAGGGTGATGCGGAGTTCGTCGGACCAGGGGCCCTCGTACTTCTCCGCCACGCGTTCCAGGGCCTGGCGGAAGCCGAGGCCCGCCGAGACCACGACCGCCAGGACGTCGAGGAAGTCGGGGAGGGTGCGTTCGATCTGGTCCTTGCGGATGCGGACGGCCGACCAGATGCCGACCTCCGTCCAGAAGGCGCCGAAGGCGAAGAGGAGGGCGGCGGTGACGTACGAGCCGCGGGTCAGCATCAGGAGGCCGCCGAGGCCGCCGAGGAAGCCGTAGACGGCCCGCCGGGCGCCGTACCGGTCGATGGTCAGGCCGCCGGGGTTGCCGGCCAGGTCGATGCGGCGGCGGACCGCGCCGACGCGCTTCGGGCCCATCCAGCGCAGGACCGCGGGCGACCAGCGCATGCCGAGGCGGTCCACGGCCGAGTCGACCGCGCCGGTGCGGGTCGCGCCGACCTCCAGGGCGAGGCGGAGGTCGTCGGGGAGGCGGGCGTCGGCGCGGTACAGGCGCAGGCCGTACGCGAAGCCGACCACCGAGAGGCCGGCCAGGAGGGCGAGGGCGAGTTCCAGCATCTGCGTCTTCGGCCCCTACACGTCGATCTTCGAGAAGCGGCGGATGGCCGCGAAGCCCAGCACGTACAGCGCGCAGGCCACGATCACCGCGCCCTGGCCGAGCGGCGCACTTGTCATGCGGTCCAGGGCGCCCGGCTGCATGTTGTCGATCAGCAGGAGCGAGCCGAAGCCGATGACCGGGACCGCGTACGCCGTCATGCTCACCTGGGAGAGCTGGGTGCGGACCTCGCGCCGGGTCTCCTTGCGCTGCTCCAGCGTCTCGGTGAGGTTGCGGAGGGAGGAGACGACCGTGCCGCCGGCGCGGTTCGCCAGGACCAGGGTCGTGACAAGGACGACGAGTTCCCGCGAGGGGAGGCGTTCGGCCAGTTCGGCGAGGGCGTCGTCGAGCGGGGTGCCGACCGCCAACTGCTGGGCCACCTTCTCCAGTTCGTCCCCGGCCGGGGACTCCATCTCGTCCGCCGCCAGGCTGATCGCCATGCGCAGGGCGAGGCCCGCCTGGGTGGCGTTGGCCAGGATGCGGGAGAGTTCGGGGAGTTGGTTGATGAACTTCTCGATCCGCTTCTGCCGCTGCCAGTTGAGGTGACCGAGCGCCACCCACACGCCCAGCAGGCCGCAGATCGGGCCGAAGAACGGGGAGAGGGCCGCCTGGCCGACCACCCAGAGGACGGCCACCGTCACCGCCAGGCCGACCGTGAACTCGCCCGGCGTGACGTCGAGTCCGGTCGCGGCGATCCGGCGTTCCAGGTTGCGGCCGAGGGCCGTGGCGCGGACCCGCCGGTCGAGGGCGGGGAAGCGGCGCCGGCGGCGGCCGGTCGCCTCGGGCGGCGCGGTGTCGTCGAGGCGGGCGACGAGCGCGGCGTGGCGCCGCGCCCCGCTCGCGTACACCTGGACGCCGGTGACGCCGAGGATGCAGGCGAGCAGCGCCACGCCGGCCGTCAGCCAGAAGGGGTCGGTCATCGGAACCCTCCCACGTTCGTCATCGAGACCCTCCCGAGTTCGTCATCGAGGCCCTTCCAGGGCCGTCGAGGTCCATCAAGGCCCTCCTACGTCGCTTCTCGGGTGGCGAGGTGGGTGTCGTCGGCGGCCACGCCGAAGGCCGGCGGCACGGGCTGGCCGGCCATGTAGAGGCGTTCGGCGAGGCGGCGCGGGAGCGGGTGGTGGATGAAGCGGCCGTGGACCCGGCCGTCGGCGGCGAGCGGCTCGGCCTGGAAGCGGCAGATCGTGGCGAGCAGGAAGCGCTCCCGGCCGTGCGAGGCGAGGACCGCGATCTCGGTGACGCGGCGGGTGCCGTCGGGGTGGCGGGTGAGCTGGACGAGGACGTCGACGGCGCTGTTGATCTGGTCGCGCAGCGCCTCGAAGGGGACCTTCACCTCCGACATGGAGGCGAGGGTCTGGAGGCGCATCAGGGCGTCCTCGGCCGAGTTGGCGTGGACGGTGGCGAGGGAGCCGTCGTGGCCGGTGGACATGGCCTGGAGCATGTCGAGGGTCTCGCCGCCGCGGACCTCGCCGACGATGATCCGGTCGGGGCGCATGCGGAGCGAGTTGCGGACGAGGTCGCGGATGGTGACCTGGCCGCGGCCCTCGATGTTCGGCGGGCGGGCTTCGAGGCGGATGACGTGGGACTGCTGGAGCTGGAGCTCGGCCGAGTCCTCGATGGTGATGATCCGCTCGCCCTCCGGGACCAGTCCGGAGAGGGCGTTGAGGAGGGTCGTCTTGCCGGTGCCGGTGGCGCCGGACACGATGATGTTGAACTTCGCCTGGACCAGGCCGGAGAGGAGCAGCAGCATCTGCTCGTCGAGCGAGCCGAGGCCGATCATCTCGTGGAGGGTGTAGGCGCGGGGGAAGCGGCGGATGGTGAGCGTGGCGCCGGTGAGGGAGAGCGGCGGGATGATCACGTTGACGCGTTCGCCGGAGGGGAGGCGGGCGTCGACCATCGGGTTCGACTCGTCCACGCGGCGGTTGACGGTGGAGACGATCCGCTCGATGGTCTGCATCAGCTGCTCGTGGGAGGCGAAGCGGAGCGGGAGGAGTTCCACCCGGCCGCCGCGCTCGATGTAGATCTGGTCGGGCCCGTTGACCATGATCTCGGTGATGGAGGCGTCTTCGAGGAGCGGTTCGAGGACGCCGAGGCCGAGGGCCTCGTCGACGACGCGGCGGATCAGTTGGGCGCGTTCGGCGGTGGAGAGGACGGGGCCCTCGCGGCTGATGATGTGGCCGAGGACGCGTTCGAGGCGGGCCCGGCGTTCGGCCGCCGCGAGCGCGGACATCTCCGTGAGGTCGATCTCCTCCAGGAGCTTCGCGCGGAAGGACGCGACCAGGTGGCCGTCCTCCCGGCCCCCGCCGGCCCCGAGGGCGCGCGGGTCGTCGCCGGCGTGGTGGATGCGGGCGCGCAGGCTCATGGCCCCTCCTCGGGCGGTGCGGGCAGGGGCATGGTGGCGGACTCGGTGACGGGGGCGAAGTTCCAGAAGGGGACGACCCGGGGGATGTCGACGGAGACGGTGACGGTCACTTCCCCGTCCCCCACGGCCGGTTCCCCTCCGCTCACGTCGAGCCAGCCGCTGACGGCCGCCCGCGCGGCGGCGGGGGCGTCCGGCGCGTCCTCCTCGTCGCTGGTCGCGGCCCGCGCCGCCGCCCGCGCCGCCGTCCCCGCCTGCTGCGCGGCGTACGCGGCGAGGCCGAGCTGGAGCCCGGCGAGGCCGACGAGCAGCAGGACGGGCAGGAAGCCGAGGTATTCGAGGGCGACCTGGCCCCGGTCCCGACGCGCGGAAGAAAATCTTGTACGGCTCCGAGGGGCGTCGCCCCGCGGGCCCGTACCGCCCGGCCGGGCAGCGCCCTTCCCCACCCTCGTGTGCCTCATGGCGTCTCCACCTCCTCGTACACCGCGCCCGCCGTCGCCGTCGCGTCCGCGAAGCCCGCCGTGCCGGGGAAGAGGACGGGGATCTCGACCGTGGCGACGGCCGTGACCATCCCGCCGGCCGGCCCGCCGCACGTGGCCGAGCCGTGCCACGCCCCGTCCAGGTGCCGCGCGCCCGCCGCCGAGCCGTCGCCGCCGACCGCGCAGGCGCGGACCGCCTCGTCCGCCGCGTTGGCCGCGAGGGTGTGCGCGTACCCGACGAGGACGACCTGCCAGAGCAGGGCGAGGGTGAGCAGGATGAGCGGGACCATGCCGGTGAACTCCAGCGCCACCTGGCCCCTGTCGCCCTTCCCCCACGGCCGTCGCATGGCTCAGCGCCCTCCCCCGCGCCGCCGCAGCCCCAGCGAGCCCCGGTCGCCGGCGCGGGCGAGGGCCTTGCCGGGGGCGGGGGCGCCGGCCGGGGTGCCGGTGAGGCCGAGCTCGCCGGCGAGGGACCACAGGGCCTGCTTGACGGTGGAGCGGGCGTCGAGTTCGTGGAGGCGGCCGGCGTCGACGACGGCCTGGAGCTCCTTGTAGGCGGCGGGGACGGTGACGCCGGCGACGCGGGTGCCGGTGATCTTCTGGACGAGGGGTGGCTGGATCTCGCTGGTGCGGGAGTGGCGGTTCACCAGTGCAATGCTCGCCTCGGCCTTGCGGACCTGGAGGCGTTCCCACATCCGGACCGTCCGCTTGGCGGCGCGGACGGCGATGACGTCGGGGGTGGTGACGAGGAGGGCGGTGTCGGCCATCTCGACGGCGGCGGCGTTGGCGCTGTCGAGGCGGGAGCCGCAGTCGACGACGACGACCTCGTGCCGGCCGCGCAGGGCGCTGACGATCTGGCGGGCGGCGCGGTCGGTGACCTCCTCGCCGCGTTCGCCGTCGGCGGGGGCGAGGAGGAGGGAGAGGCCGGTCTCGTGGACGTAGACGGCGTCCTGGAGGACGCGGGGCGAGAGGTCGGTGATGGCGGCGAGGTCGGCGGCGGAGCGGCGGAACTGGACGTCGAGGTAGGAGGCGATGTCGCCGCTCTGGAGGTCGAGGTCGACGAGGGCGACGGTGCGGCCGGCGGCGCGGGCGGCGAGGGCGAGCTGGACGGCGGTGAGGGTGGTGCCGACGCCGCCCTTGGCGCCGCTGACGGTGACGACGGTGCCGCCGGGGCCGGCGGTGAGCTCGGCGGCGCCGCCGAGGTGGCGGCGGAAGCCGGCGGCCCACTGGGCGGCGGCCTGGACGCGGACGGCGAGTTCCTCGTAGCCGAGGGGGAGGGAGACGAGGCCGCGGGCGCCGGAGTCCATGGCGGCGGAGAGCAGGCCGGGGCCGGCGTCGGCGGTGATGAGGACGACGCCGACGGCGGGGAAGCGGAGGGCGACCTCGCGGACGAGGTCGAGGGCGGGCACGGGGCCGATCCGCTCGTGGACGAGGACGACCTCGGGGAGGGCGTCGAGGGAGTCGGCGGCGAGCCGGGCGAGGGTGTCGACGAGCTGGGTGGAGTCGGGGACGGGCGGGGCGGGCTCGGTGTCGGGGAGCTGGCCGAGGAGGGTGGTGACGGCCCGGGCCGCGTCGGGGTCGCCGACGGCCGGCAGGATCCTGGTGGGCATGGCCGGGCCTCACTTGTCCTTGTCGAGCGTGTAGGTGCGGTCGCCGGGGGCGGGGGCCGGCGGGGCGCCGGCGGCGGAGGGGGCGACGAGGGCGAGGCGTACGTGCTCCGCGAAGGACTCGGCGTAGGCGACGCGCTGGGTGTCCTGGGCGGAGAGGGCGAAGGTGATGGGGACGGCCTCGGTGGCGGTGCGGGAGCCGGACTTCTGCCGGCCGATCGGGGTGAGGGTGCCGACGTCGATGACGCGGGCGGCGGCGACGAGGAGCCGGGACTGGCTCGGTTCGCCCTTCTTGTCGCCGGCGAAGGTGGCGTAGATGTTGACGGTGGCGCCGGGGGTGATCTTGCCGGCGACGCCGGTGGCGGCGTCGATCATGATGGCGATCTCCTGCTCGCCGGGCTGGAGTTCCGGGCGGGGGACGATCATGTCCTTCTGGAGGAGCGAGCCGGCCTTGAGGCGGGTGACGGCGGTCTTGCCCTCGATCTGGGCGAGGTCGGTGACGGCGGTCTTCGAGAGCCAGCGCTCGGGCATGGAGATCTTCTCGAACTGGCCCGCGCTCAGCCGCGCGTAGGGGTCGATGTCCTTCTTGACCCGGTACGCGGTGGTCTCCGGCCCGACCTTGGCGTTCACGTCGCTGATGACCGCGAGGACGCCGGCGAAGGCGCCGAGGGCGCAGAGGACGGAGAGCAGCAGCAGGATGACGCCGCGGCGCTGGCGGGAGTTCATCGGGTTTCCTCGATCAGGGGCGGGGGCGGGTTCATCGGGTCGGACCGGCCTGGGCGGGGAGGACGGGGCGCGCCAGGGGGGCGGCGCAGAAGCCGCAGCGGTCGCCGATGAGTTCCATGCCGCACCAGTGGCAGGTCTCGCGGCGGACCGAGGCGACGAGTCGGTGGAGGACGGGCAGGTCGGGGAGGTACGCGGCGAACTCGACGAGTTTGGGGGTGCCCCACCAGGCGGGCGAGGAGGCGGGCAGGGCGGTCTCCTCGACGGGGCCGGCGACGGCCCAGCGGGGGGCGAGGGCGGTGGCGGGCCAGTCGGTGGCGAGCTGGCCGCGGGCGGTCAGCAGGCGGGTGGTGAACTCGGGGCCGGTGAAGGAGGACTCGTCGGTGCCGACGCGGACGATCCGGGGGACGGGTCCGGCGAGGACGGCGAAGTGGGCGCCGGGGAGCCAGCTCTTGAGGTGGGAGCCGAGGGTGACGGGGACGCGGTCGAGGCGGGAGACGGAGCCGAGGACGGCGCCCGCGTAAATGTAGTGCGCGAGGAGGCGGGCGGCGGAGGCGAGGACGCCGGGGCTGAAGTCGCAGGCGGAGAGCTGGCGGAGCTGGCGGACGAGGACGGCGGTGCCGAGCGGTGGGAGGTCGGTCCTGACCAGGGCGATCCGGTCGCTCTCCAGGAGGCCGCGGACGGTGTGGAGCCGGTGGGCGACGGCGGGGGGCGCGGAGGCGGGGCAGACGACGAGGACGTGTCCGAACCGGTCGACGAGCCGCCGGAGTTCGGTGACGGAGTCGTCGAGGGTACGGGCCGCGGGGTCGCCGAGCACGGCGGCGTTGGGGGTCCCGGGGTCGGTGGGCGGCAGCACCAGGTCGGCGCCGGTGACCGCGATCGCTGTCGGCACGTCAGCCCGCCTCCCGTCCCCCTCCGGCGTCCCGGGCCTCCGTCGGCCCCTGCGGGCCTCGGGAGCCCCGGGGGCCGCACCTCACGACTGTTCTGCACCTTATCCACGCGGACGGGGGTGGTGAACCTGCAATCCGTCAACTCCTCCCCTCTTTTCCGTCACCGGTCCCGTCGGCGGATCCGGTGCCTCCGCCTGTCGCGGGTCCGTGCCAGAGGTCTTGACAACGCAATTGGTCTGGACCAACTTGGTGCGACGACGGCGGTGGCCACCTCCCGAATCCCCATCCCTGCCCGCAGTTCCCCCGTACGACGACGTACGGCACCTCCAGCTCCCGACTCCCCCACCGGAGGATGCACGTGGACCGCACCACCACCGCCCGGCCCGTGGGCCGCCGTCTGCTCGGCGGCGCGCTCGCGCTCGCCGTGGGCTCCGGCCTCGCCCTGGTCGGCGGCGCCGGCACCGCCCTGGCCGCCGACGTCAACAACGCCCGGAACGCCGGTTTCGAGAACGGCCTCGCCAACTGGTCCTGTTCGGCCGGGAGCGGCACCGCCGTCGCCTCCCCGACGCACGGCGGCACCGGCGCCCTGAAGGCCCTCCCCGCCGGTCTCGACAACGCCAAGTGCGTGCAGACCGTCGCCGTGAAGCCCAACGCGACGTACACGCTGAGCGCCTGGGTCCAGGGCGGGTACGCCTACCTCGGCGCGAGCGGCACCGGGACCGGGACCGGCACGGTCTCCACCTGGACGCCGGACTCCCCGTCCTGGAAGCAGCTGACCACCACCTTCACCACCGGCGCCTCGACCACCTCGGTCGAGGTCTTCACCCACGGGTGGTACGGCACCGCCGCCTACTTCGTGGACGACGTGAGCGTCTACGGCCCCGACGGCGGCGGCACCCCGGACCCCGACCCGGTCGTGCCCGCCACCCCGGCCGGCCTCGCCGCCGGCACGCCCACCACCAGCGCGGTCCCGCTGAGCTGGAACGCGGTCTCCGGCGCGACGAGCTACAAGGTCTACAAGGACGGTGCTCTCGCCGCGACCGTGTCCGGCACCTCCACCACGGTCACCGGCCTCACCGCCGACACCGCGTACTCCTTCCAGGTCGCGGCCGCCAACGCGGCGGGCGAGTCCGCCAAGTCGGCCGCCGTGAGCGCCCGTACGGCCAAGACCGGCGGTGGCGGCGGCGACAACCCGGCCGTCCCGAAGCACGCGGTCACCGGCTACTGGCAGAACTTCGACAACGGCGCCGCCAAGCAGAAGCTCCGCGACGTCCAGGACGCGTACGACATCATCGCGGTCTCCTTCGCGGACTCGACGGCCACGCCCGGCCAGATCGTCTTCAACCTCGACCCGGCCGTCGGCTACGCCTCGGTCGCCGACTTCAAGGCCGACATCGCGGCCAAGAAGGCGGCCGGCAAGTCGGTGATCATCTCGGTCGGCGGCGAGAAGGGCAACGTCACGATCAACAGCGACGCCAGCGCCACCGCCTTCGCGAACAGCGCCTACGCGCTCTTCCAGGAGTACGGCTTCAACGGGATCGACATCGACCTCGAACACGGCATCAACTCCACCTACCTGATCAAGGCGCTGCGCCAGCTGTCCGCCAAGGCGGGCCCGTCGATGGTCCTGACGATGGCCCCGCAGACCATCGACATGCAGAACACCGGCACCGAGTACTTCAAGACCGCGCTGGCCGTGAAGGACATCCTCACGGTGGTCAACACCCAGTACTACAACAGCGGTTCGATGCTGGGCTGCGACGGCAAGGTGTACAGCCAGGGGTCGGTGGACTTCCTCACCGCGCTCGCCTGCATCCAGATCCAGGGCGGTCTCGACCCGTCCCAGGTCGGCCTGGGCGTCCCCGCCTCCACCCGGGGCGCGGGCAGCGGCTACGTCGCCCCGTCGGTCGTGAACAGCGCGCTCGACTGCCTCACCAAGCTCACGGGGTGCGGCACCTTCAAGCCCGCCCAGGCGTGGCCGACCCTGCGGGGCGCCATGACCTGGTCGACCAACTGGGACGCGACGGCCGGCAACGCCTGGTCGAACGCGGTCGGCCCGCACGTCCACGGCCTGCCGTAACCCGTCCGGACCCTTCCCCCGAGGCGTCGCCGGTGCTCCGGCGGCGCCTCGCCGCGCGTGCGGGCGGCGTCGCCTACCGTGGGCCGATCATGGCCGAACCCCCTACCTTGACCCGTCCATGACATGGCCCCACCATGTGCCCCGGACACCCGCACCTGTTTGTCGCACTCCCCCACACTCCCCACCCAGGAGACAACATGCGACGTCCCCGACGCGGCAGAAGGTCCGCCACCCTCGCGGCCCTCGTGGCGCTCGCCCTCGCGGCGCCCCTCTCCGCCCTCGCCCCATCCGCCGGCGCCGACGCGCCGACCGCCACCAGGGGCGGCGAGGAGGTGATCCGGCAGTACGAGGTCGCCGGACCCGCCACCCCCGCCGCCCGCACCGCGCTCGCCGCCACCGGCGTCTCGATCGACGAGGTCGACGCCCGTTCGGTCGTGGTCAGCGCCGACGGCAGGCAACTGGAGCGCCTCAAGGCCCTCGGCCATCGGGTCACCGCCCTGCCGGCCCCGCCGGACCGGGGCGAGGCCGCCCGGTCCGCGCTCGGCCCGCTCGACTTCCCCTCCGCCGACGCCAAGTACCACAACTTCGCCGAGATGACGGCGGAGATCGACCAGCGGCTGGCCGCGTACCCGTCGATCATGAGCAAGCGGGTCATCGGCAAGAGCTACCAGGGCCGCGACATCGTCGCCATCAAGATCAGCGACAACGTGGCCGTGGACGAGAACGAGCCGGAGGTCCTCTTCACCCACCACCAGCACGCCCGCGAACACCTCACCGTCGAGATGGCGCTCTACCTGCTGCGCGAACTCGGCGCGGGGTACGGCACCGACTCCCGCGTCACGAACATGGTGAACGGTCGCGAGATCTGGATCGTCCCCGACCTCAACCCGGACGGCGGCGAGTACGACATCGCCTCCGGCTCCTACCGCAGCTGGCGCAAGAACCGGCAGCCCAACGCCGGCTCCTCGTACGTCGGCACCGACATGAACCGGAACTGGGACTACAAGTGGGGCTGCTGCGGCGGCTCCTCCGGCTCCAAGAGCTCCGAGACCTACCGGGGCGCCGCCCCCGAGTCGGCGCCCGAGGTGAAGGTCGTCGCCGACTTCGTCCGCTCCCGCGTGGTGGGCGGCAAGCAGCAGATCAAGGCCGCCATCGACTTCCACACCTACAGCGAGCTGGTGCTCTGGCCGTTCGGCTGGACGACCGCGGACACGGCGCCCGGCATGACCCAGGACGACCGGGACGCCTTCGCCGCGGTCGGCGGCAAGATGGCGGCGAGCAACGGCTACACGCCGGAGCAGTCGAGCGACCTCTACGTCACCGACGGGTCGATCGACGACTACCTGTGGGGCACCCACCGGATCTTCGGGTACACCTTCGAGATGTACCCGACGTCGTCCTGGAACGGCGGCTTCTACCCGCCCGACGAGGTCATCGAGCGGGAGACCAGCCGCAACCGGGACGCCGTGCTCCAGCTGCTGGAGAACGCCGACTGCATGTACCGCTCGATCGGCAAGCAGGCGCAGTACTGCACCACCTGAGCGGACGTCAGGAGGCGTCGTCGAAGTAGGCGTCGAGGACCGCGTCCAGCTCCGTCTCCCACTGCGCGATGCGGCCCCTGTCCGGCGCGACGATCTCGATCGGGTACCAGCGCCGGTCAGGGGTGTGCACGGTGACGGTGAACTTCTTCCCGAACCGGCCCTTCGCGCTCTCGACGGCGGCGAGCTCGTCCCAGCGGAACTCGCACGCCTCCTCGTCGTAGCTCAGCCGCACGCCCTCGGCGTCGGCGACGATCCGCCCCCGCCGGTCGGCGGCCTCGAACACGGGGCCGTCGGCCGGCTCGTTCCGGGACACGGCCTCACCGTCGGTCGCGGTGACGTCCTCCGTGACGTCCTCCGTGACGAGGTCCGGCTCGGCCGCGTCCTCCGCCACGGCGTCCTCGGGCGGGGCCACGGTTCCCGTGAGGCCCGGGACGAAGCCCGGGTCGGCCGAAGCGGCGGACAGGGGCTGCTGTATGGGTCCGTTGCTCTGCTCCACGGCGGCAGTATGGCCGACGCGGCTGTGAAGCGTCCCCACCGGGTTCAGTCCAGGACGGCGAGCGCGTCGATCTCGATGAGGAGACCCGGGGGGAGGCCGACGTAGACGGTGGTGCGGGCGGCCGGCGGGGCCTTGAGGTCCTGCTCCTCGAAGTAGGCGTTGTAGATCTCGTTCATCTCCGCGAAGTGGTCCACGTCCGTGAGGTAGACGCGCATCATCATCACGTCGTCCCAGCTCGCGCCGCCCTCCTCCAGGATCGCCTTGACGTTGGCGAAGGTCTGGAGGGTCTGCTCGCGCAGGGTCGGGCCGGCCGGCGTCGGCGGCTGCCCCTCGACGGCCGGGAGGAAGCCGACCTGGCCGGCGACCTGGAGGATGTTGCCCTTGCGCACGCCGTGCGAGAACTTCGCGGGCGGGGTGGTGTGGGTGGCGGGGGTGAGCGCGGTCTTCTCAGTCATCGGCGGATGCCTCTGCTTCCTTCGGTGGGGTGGTGCCGGAGTAGTCGTGGCTGATCGCCTCCGCCGTGCGGCGCACCAGCGGCAGCAGGGCGAGCAGTTCCCCGGCGGTGACGACGACGTTGGGCGCGGAGACCGACATGGCGGCGACGACCCGGCCGTCGGCGCCGCGGATCGGGGCGGCGACGCAGTTGATGGACTCCTCGTGGCCGCCGAGGTCGGTGGCCCAGCCCTGCTCGCGGACGGTCGCCAGCTCCTGGAGGAAGGCGGCGGCGTCGGGGGTCGAACGGGGCGTGTAGCGGGGGTAGTCGAGCTTGGCGGCCAGCGCCCGCCGCTCGGGCTCGGGCAGGTCGGCGAGGAGCAGCTTGGCGACGGCGGCGACGGTGATCGCGACGGGCTTGCCGATCCGCGAGTACATGCGGACCGGGTAGCGGCTCTCGACCTTGTCGATGTACAGCACCTCCCCGTCCTCGTGGACGGCGAGGTGGACGGTGTGGCCGGTGCGCTCGTTGAGGGCGGCGAGGTGGGGGTGGGCGATCTCGCGGACGTCGAGGTTCTCGACGGCCTCCTGGGCGAGGGCGAAGAGCCGGGCGCCGAGGCGGTAGCGCTGGTCCTGCTGCCGGTAGACGAGGCCGTGCTCGTGGAGGGTGCGCAGCAGCCGCAGGGCGGTCGACTTGTGGACGCCGAGGCGGTCGGCGACCTGGCCCAGGTCGGCGGGGCCCCGCGCGAGCAGCGGCAGGATGCTGAGCGCCCGGTCGACGGTCTGGCTCATCGGGTACGTACCTCCTCGTCGGCCTCCGCGCCGGCGGTCGTCCAGCCGGGGCCGAGGTGCAGTCTCCCCCACGCGTCGGCGTCGAGCGCGGCGAGGCGGTCGGCGCGGTCGCGCGGGGGCGGGACGGCGAGGTCGCCGGGGGAGGTGAGGGCGGCGGCGGCCATGAGGTGGCCGTGGCGGAGCCGGGCGGGCAGGTCGAGGCCGCGGAGGGTGGCGGAGAGGAAGCCGGCGGCGAAGGCGTCGCCGGCGCCGACGGTGGAGACGACGTCGACGCGGGGCGGGCGCTCCAGGTACCCGACGCCGTCGGCGTCCTCGATGTCCGCGAAGGACTCGGGGCGGCGGTCGGTGACGCAGGCGCCGCCCTTGCCGAGTTTGACGACGAGCGTCTCGGGCCGGTCGACGAGGTCGGAGACGGCCCGGGTGCTCCTCGTGCCCCACAGGGCCTTCGCCTCGTCGGCCCCGACGAAGACGAGGTCGGCGCGGTTCGCGAGCTCCCGCAGCACCTCGGGCGCGTCGCCGTCGCGCCAGAGGCCGGGCCGGTGGTTGACGTCGAAGGAGACGAGGGGGCGCCCGGGGCGGGGCTCGGTGAGGTCGTACAGCAGGGCCCGGCAGTCGTCGGAGAGCGCGGCGGTGATGCCGGTGAGGTGCAGGATCCGCGCGTCGGCGACGGTCTCGTACGGGACGGTCGCCGGGGACATCGCGGAGGCGGCGGAGCCGGCCCGGTAGTAGGCGACCTCGTGGGCGTCGCCGGCCCGGTCGGCGTCGGTGCGGAAGTAGACGCCGGTGGGCCGGTGCGGGTCGCGGCGGACGGCGCCGGTGTCGACCCCGTGCGCGGCGATGGCCGCGAGCAGGTGGTCGCCGAAGCCGTCGGCGCCGACCCGGCCGACCCAGCGGGCGCGGTGCCCGGCGGCGGCGAGGGCGCAGGCGACGTTGGACTCGGCGCCGCCGATGGCGCGGGTGAAGGCGGGGACGTCGGCGAGGCGGCCCGGCCGGGAGGGCAGGAAGGTCACCATGGACTCGCCCACGCAGACGACGTCGCACGACGGTCCGGGCACGGTCACGCTCCTGCGGGTCTGCGGTTCACCGGGGGCCGGTGTGCCGGGTCCGTTGACCCGGCCTCGGCCCGGATGTTAGACAGCGACGAGCGATATACGCAATGGGCGTTGCGCATGCCGCAACACCTGGAGGAGGGATCCATGCCGGACGAGCTGACGGACGAGCTGGCGAACGAGCGCGTCGACCACCGCTTCAAGGGCCTGCCGCCGGACGCGGAGGGCCTGACCGTCGGCGAGCTGGCCGCCCAGCGCCGCTCCCTCTTCACCGGCGGGTTCACCACCCCCGTCCTCGCCCTCTCCGCCGAGTCCGTCGAGCACAACCTCCGCGCCCTGGAGGAGTACGCCGAGCGGCACGGCCTCGCCTTCGCCCCGCACGGCAAGACCTCGATGGCCCCGGTCCTCTTCCGCCGCCAGATCGAGCACGGCGCCTGGGGCATCACGGCCGCCGTCCCCCACCAGGTGCGGGTCTACCGGGCCCACGGGATCGACCGGATCTTCCTCGCCAACGAGGTCGTCGACCCGGTGGCGCTGCGCTGGCTCTCCGCCGAGCTGGACGCGCACCCGGAGTTCCGGCTGGTCTGCTACGTCGACTCGGTGCGCGGGGTCGAGCTGATGGACGGGGCGCTGCGCGCGGCCGGGGCCCGGCGTCCGCTGGACGTCGTCGTGGAGCTGGGCGCCGGCGAGGGGGCCCGTACCGGCGCGCGCACGGAGGCCGCGTGCGCGGCCGTCGCCGACGCCGTCGCCGCGACGACCACGCTCCGGCTCGTCGGCGTCGCCGGCTACGAGGCCGAGGTGCCGGGCGCGGACGGGGAGTCGGTCCGCGCCTGGCTGCGCCGGCTGACCGGGCTCGCCGCCGCCTTCGACAAGGAGGGCCGCTTCGACCCGGCGGCGGGCGAGATCGTGGTGAGCGCGGGCGGCAGCGCGTGGTTCGACGCGGTCGCCGACGTCTTCGCGGAGGTCCCCGCGCTCTCCCTGCCCGTCCTGAAGCTGCTGCGCTCGGGCGCGTACGTCTCGCACGACGACGGCCAGTACCGGGAGAGGACCCCCTTCAACCGGGTCCCCGGCGAGGGTTCCCTCCAGCCGTCGTTCCGGCTCTGGTCGCAGGTGGTGTCCCGGCCGTCCGCCGGTCAGGCGTTCACCAACGCGGGCAAGCGGGACGCCGCGTACGACCTCCACCTGCCGGAGGCGCAGGTGGTGCGCTCCGCCCGGACCGGCGAGCTCCGCCCGGCCGACGGGATCGCCGTGACCGCCCTGTCCGACCAGCACGCCTGGCTGCGCACCGGCGACGGCGCGGAGCTGGAGGTCGGGGACTGGGTGGGGATGGGCCTCTCCCACCCGTGCACGTCCTTCGACAAGTGGCAGCTGATCCCGCTGGTCGAGGCGGACGGCACGGTCGTCGACTACGTCCGCACCTTCTTCTGAGCGGGGGCCGGGTATGTGGGATCTCGTCTTCCGGGACGCCGAGGTCGTGGACGGCTCCGGCGGCCCTTCGTACCGGGCCGACGTGGCGGTCGACGACGGCCGGATCGTCTCGATCGTGCGGGAGGCCGCGGCGGCGGGCTGCCAGCGGCCGACGGCCACCCGGGTGATCGACGCGGAGGGCCTGGCCCTCTCCCCCGGCTTCGTCGACATGCACGCCCACAGCGACCTCGCGCTGCTCCGCGACCCGGACCACTCCGCGAAGGCCGCGCAGGGCGTGACCCTGGAGGTGCTGGGCCAGGACGGCCTGTCGTACGCGCCGGTGGACGACCGCACCCGGGAGGAGGTGCGGCGGGCGATCGCCGGCTGGAACGGCGGCGGCCCCGGCGACACGTCCCTGGACCTGGACTGGCGGACGGTCGGCGAGTACCTGGACCGGCTCGACTCCGCGCACGGCGGCGAGGGCATCGCGGTGAACGCCGCCTACCTCGTCCCGCAGGGCACGGTCCGGATGTACGCGGTGGGCTGGGAGAACCGTCCGGCGACCCCGGCCGAGCTGGACCGGATGCGCCGGCTGGTCGCCGAGGGCCTGGAGCAGGGCGCGGTCGGCATGTCGTCGGGCCTCACCTACACCCCCGGCATGTACGCCCCCGACGCCGAGCTCACCGCGCTGTGCCGGGTGGTGGCGGAGTACGGCGGCTACTACTGCCCGCACCACCGCAGTTACGGGGCGGGGGCGCTGCGCGCGTACGAGGAGATGATCGCGCTGACCCGGGAGGCGGGCTGCCCGCTGCACCTGGCGCACGCCACGCTGAACTTCGGCGAGAACGAGGGCCGGGCGCCGGAGCTGCTCGCGCTGCTCGACCGGGCGCTCGACGCGGGCGCGGACATCAGCCTGGACACCTACCCGTACACCCCCGGCTGCACCACGCTCCTCGCCCTGCTGCCGTCGTGGGCGCAGGAGGGCGGCCCGGAGGCGGTCCTCGCGCGGCTCGCGGACGGGGCGGCGGCGGAGCGGATCCGGCACGGCCTGGAGGTGACGGGGTCGGACGGCTGCCACGGGGTGCCGGTCGACTGGTCGACGATCGAGGTGTCGGGGGTCGCGGAGCCGTCGCTCGCGGACCGGGTGGGCCGGCGCCTCGCCTCCTGGGAGGAGGCCCGCGCGCTCCTGCTGGCCGACCGGCTGGGGACGACGATCCTCCAGCACGTCGGCCACGAGGAGAACGTCCGGGCGATCATGCGGCACCGGGTCCACACCGGCGGCTCCGACGGCATCCTCCAGGGCGCCAAGCCGCACCCGCGCGCCTACGGCACCTTCCCCGAGTACCTGGGCCGCTACGTCCGCGAGGAGGGCGTCCTCTCCCTGGAGGAGTGCGTGGCCCACCTGACCTCCCGCCCGGCGGCCCGGCTGCGGCTGCCCGACCGGGGCCTGGTGCGGGAGGGGTACGTGGCGGACCTGGTGCTCTTCGATCCGGCGACGGTCGCGGCGGGAGCCACGTACGACGCCCCCCGCACCCTTCCCACCGGCATCCCGCACGTCCTGGTCGACGGCCGCTTCGTGATCGAGGACGGCCGCCGCACGGACGTCCTCGCGGGCCGCGCCCTCCGCCGGACCCCGGTCTAGGCGATCGTCCGGGCGTCGTCGGCGGGCGCGGGGGCGCGGCCGGCCGCCGAGGGCCACCGGTCGCGCCGGAGCCACGCCGCGCCGAGGGCGAGGACGAGGCCGGCGGCGACGAAGCCGTACCAGGGGGTGCGGCCGCTCGGCTGGGTCTCGTACGCGAGCGCCGCGGAGAGGACGGCGAGCACCTGCCCGGCGCGGCTGTGCCAGGCGACGGCCGCGACGACGACCGTGCCCCAGAGCGCGTACCAGGGCTGCACCATCGGGGAGAGCGCGACCAGCGCGAGGAGGGAGTACCCGAGCCCGAGGACGGGGTCGATCCGGCCGCGGTGGGCCCGCCACGCCAGGGCGGCGATGACCGCGACGGCGGCGAGCAGGCCCAGCTTCTGCACGACGGCCTTGACCGGCTCGGGGTCGTCGGCGAGCAGCTTCCCGAGCGCGAGCCCGAGGTCGCTGGTGAGCGACAGCGGGGTGTGGATGGCCCCGGCGACGGACTGGGTCCGCAGCCAGCCGAAGCCGGTCCCGGCGAGCAGGCTCGCCCCGGCGGCCACCGCCCCGGCGACGGCCGGCGGAAGGAGCAGCCCCTTCAGGAGCCCGCTCCGGCGGGCGGCGATCACCCCGATGAAGAGGAGCGCGACGGCGGCCGGCGACTTCACCATCACGGCGCACCCGACGAGGACGCTGCCCAGGACCCACCGTCCGCGCACGGCGAGCAGCACGCCGGCGAGCATCAGCGCGGCCATCAGGCCGTCGTTGTGCACGCCGCCGACGACGTGGACCAGGAGCAGGGGGTTGAGCGCGGCGAGCCACAGGGCCCCTTCGCCCTTCCCGAAGCCGCGCACCGCCCACACCAGGAGCGCCAGCGAGCCGACCGCGACCAGCCGCAGCAGCAGGACGGCCGGGACGACGGCCCCGCCGGTCAGCTTCACGACCGCCTCGGCGAGCAGCAGGAAGGCCGGTCCGTACGGTGCCGGGGTGTCGGTCCAGTTCCCGCCGACGCTCGCCGCCGCGTCCGCGCCGAGGTCCCCGGGCCCGAGCACCGAGGGCCCGGCGCCGTACACGTCGTGGCCCTCCAGGACCATCGCGCCCTGCGCGACGTAGCTGTACACGTCGGCGCTGTGCAGCGGCGGGGCGGCCAGCAGCGGCGCGGCCCACGCGGCGAGCGTCCCGAGGACGCCCCCGGCGGCCCCGCGCGCCAGCAGCACGCCGTACCGCCACCAGGCGGCGACGAGGACGGTGAGCCCGAGGGCGGCGAGGACCGCCCCGAGGGTCTCGGCGGCGGAGGCCCGGGGCTGCCACAGGGGCGCGCCGCCGAGGACGGGCAGCGCCCCGGCGGCGTACCCGCCGACGACCACGGCGAGCGCTCCGCCCGCACCCAGCCACCGGCACCCGGACCCGTTCACGACCCACATGGCGGCCAACCTACCCGGCCGCGTTCCGCTCCCCGACGGCCGTACGCCCCCGGTCGCCGCCGGGGACCCCGGCTTCCCGGGCGGGGCCGGTGGTCCCGGTGGGGTCAGTGGGGGCCCTTGCCGTTGCCCCGGCCGCGGCCGGGCTTGGCGGTGCGGGTGGCCTCGGAGCCGGTGGCGGTGGGCTCGGGGGCGGCGGCGGGCTCCGCCGAGGAGGGCGCCGGGGCGGTCGTGGCCGCCGGCGGCGCGGTGGGCGCCGTCGTCCCGGCGGCCGGGGAGCCCGTGCCGGTGGCCGGGGCCGGGCGGCCGGTGGCCGGGGACGCCCCGGGGGTCGCGCCGCTCTCCGCCGGGTCCGCCTGGATCAGCGAGGGCAGGCCGCCGCCGTCGCGCTCCCGCTCGACCGGGCCCCGGGCCCCGCCGCCCCCGCCGAAGAGCGCCACCGCGCCGAGCCCCAGGACCGCGACCCCTCCGGTGGCGACCAGCCACACGGCTCCGCGGCCCCGCCGTGCGGAGGCGTGGCGGCGGCGGCGCGAACGTCTGTCGGGGTCCTCGAAGCTCATGGCCCCGCATTGTAGGGATCACGTCACGGGCCCCGACCCGATGCCCGGCGTGGCCGAGAACACGAGGCATCGCGCCCCCGCCCGCCGTAAGCTCTCGTCATGCAGGTGATCCAGTCCACGAAGCTCGCCAACGTCTGTTACGAAATCCGGGGCCCGGTGCTCGAAGAGGCGATGCGGCTCGAAGCCGCGGGTCATCGCATCCTCAAGCTCAACACCGGCAACCCGGCCGCCTTCGGCTTCGAGTGCCCGCCCGCGATCCTGGAGGACGTCCTCCGGAACCTCTCCGAGGCGCACGGCTACGGCGACGCGAAGGGGCTGCTCTCGGCCCGCCGGGCGGTGATGAGCCACTACGAGACCAAGGGCATCCCCCTCTCCGTCGAGGACATCTACCTCGGCAACGGCGTCTCCGAGCTGATCCAGATGTCGATGCAGGCGCTGCTCGACGACGGCGACGAGGTCCTCGTCCCGGCCCCCGACTACCCGCTGTGGACGGCCTCGGTCTCCCTCGCGGGCGGTACGGCGGTGCACTACCGCTGCGACGAGCAGGCGGACTGGATGCCGGACCTGGCCGACATCGAGCGGAAGATCACCGACCGCACCAAGGCGATCGTGATCATCAACCCGAACAACCCGACCGGCGCCGTCTACGACGACGAGACGCTGCGCTCGCTGACGGAGATCGCCCGCCGGCACGGCCTGGTGGTCTGCTCGGACGAGATCTACGACAAGATCCTGTACGACGGCGCCACGCACACCCCGACCGCCGCGATCGCCCCCGACCTCCTCGTCCTCACCTTCAACGGGATGAGCAAGAACTACCGGGTGGCCGGCTTCCGCTCGGGGTGGCTCGCGGTCTGCGGCCCGAAGCACCACGCGTCCTCGTACATCGAGGGCCTCACCATCCTCGCCAACATGCGCCTGTGCGCGAACATGCCGGCCCAGCACGCGGTGGCCGCCGCGCTCCAGGGGCGGCAGTCGATCGAGGAGCTGGTGCTGCCGGGCGGGCGGCTCCTGGAGCAGCGGAACACGGCGTACGAGCTGCTGACCTCGATCCCGGGCGTGAGCTGCGTGAAGCCGAAGGGCGCGCTGTACCTGTTCCCGCGGCTCGATCCGAACGTCTACAAGATCAAGGACGACCGGCAGATGGTCCTGGACCTGCTGCGGGCCGAGAAGATCATGGTGGTGCACGGGACGGGCTTCAACTGGCACGAGCCGGACCACTTCCGGATCGTGACGCTGCCGTCGGTCGCGGACCTCACGGACGCGGTGACGCGGATCGGCCGCTTCCTGGACGGCTACGGCCAGCACTGACCCGGGGCCGGCACCGACCCGTACCGGACCGACCCGGACCGGACCGGCCGGGGCCGACCCGGCCCCGGCCGTTCTTGACCCGCCCTTGAACCGGACGCGTCGCAACTTTAGACAATATCTAAGCTAGGATGGTCTTCGAGCAGTCAGGAGGCCGTCCCATGTACGAACCGATCCGCACCAAGTCGGTCCACACGGCGTCCGACGACCCCGGCGCCTACCCCCACCGCTCCCGCGAGGAGGAGCTGGACATCCAGCTCGCCGGCCACCTCGCCGCCCTGCTCGCCGTGACCGACGAGCTCGGCGACGACGAGGGCGGCGAGCTGATCGCCCGGCAGGTGGCCCGGCTGCGCGGCGCGCCGCCCGCCCGCCACGCGGGACTGAGCGGCGCCTCCCGCGAGGCCCTGCACCGCAAGGCGCACGCGCTGGCCGGCCGGGCCCTGGTCGTCGCCGCCTCCCGCGCGGACACCTCCGCCGCGATCCTCGCGGCGGAACGGATGGACGCGCACACCGCGGCACTGGCCGGGGACCCCCTGGTCGCCGCCCCCTGACGGCCCCGGGCCGCGCGGCACGAACCGCGCGGCCCGGGAGCCATCCACCCCTCCCTCCCCCGCGAACGCCCACCCCCTTCCGGCGGACCCCCCTCCGGTTCCCTACCGGGATCGGCACTTCACCCGCCGTCCACCCAACTCCCCCTGGAATGTGGGTTTCCGCGAGCACTCTGCCCGCGTGAGACGCATTCTCGGAATCGTCCTGGCCGTCCTGCTCCTCGGCGGCGTGGCCGTCGTCCTCGTGACGGGCGGCGAAAAGGACAAGGGCACGGCAACGAAGACCGTGCGAGGAGTCATCGGCTCGGAGAAGAGCGAGTTCTTCACCGACCCCGACGTCGTGAAGGCCCTGTCCGCCAAGGGCCTCACCGTGTCGACCGAGACCTCCGGGTCCTGGGACATGGAGCAACTCCCCCTCAAGGGGTACGACTTCGCGTTCCCGTCCTCGAAGGGACCGGCCGACGAGCTGCGCGCCAAGGCCACCGACAAAGCCGTCGCCGCACCGCTGCGCCCGTTCTACTCGCCGCTGGTGGTGGTCGCGCACAGCAGCGCCGCCCGGGTGCTCGCCGACAACGGCCTGGCCACCCTCACCGCCCGCGGCACCCGCGGCATCCTCAAGATGGACGCCTACCTGGCCGCCGTCCGCGCCGACCGGAGCTGGCAGCAGCTCAAGGGGGCCGACAAGCACGCCGAGTTGAGCGGGACGCTCTTCGTCACCTCCACCGACCCGGTGGCCTCCAACTCCGGCGCCCTCTACCTCGCCGCCGCGAGCTACGTCGCCGACGGCGGCCGGGTCGCGGACGGCAAGGAGGCCGTCGGCCGCACCGCCCCGCTGCTGCGGAAGCTGACCCAGGTGCAGGGCGCCCAGCAGACCAGCTCCGACGCCCCCTTCCGGGACTTCGTGAGCGGCGTCGGCAACCCGCTGGTCCTCGTCTACGAGTCCCAGGTCGCCTCCCAGCTCCTCGCGAAGCGGCCGATGGGCGACCTCGTCGTGCTCTACCCGGACACCACGGTCAACAGCGACCACACCCTCGTCCCGCTCACCGAGGGCGGCAAGGAGCTGGGCCGGCTGCTCTCCGAGGACCCGGAGCTGCGCCGCCTCGCCGTCCGGCACGGCTTCCGGCCGCAGGGCGCCGCGCTCGAGTTCACCGAGGCCACCGACCCGCACGGCGAATACCTCAACCAGACACTGACCGGAGTCCGCCAGGCGCCCGTGCCCACCGGCACGGTGCTGCGCGACATGGCGCGGCGGGCCCGTGACCAGGGGGGCACCGCATGACCGAGCACACCGACCCGCGCGCCGGCGGGCAGCCCCGCAACCCGTACGCGGGCCCGCCGGAGTCCACCTTCGTCCTGACCCCGCCCGAGCAGGACGCCCCGCTCGTCCTCACCCCGCCCGCGCCGGCCCCCGCGGTCCGCGCCGAGCAGGCCGCCGGCCTGGTGCCGCTGGACGAGGCGGTACGGACGGAGATGTCCCGCCGGGCCGCCGCGTACGTGGGCTCGCTCGCCGGACTCGACCCGCGCTCCCCCGAGTTCGCCGGCCGCATCGGCGAGATCGCGGCGCTCGGCTCCGGGGAGATGCGGGCCGCCGCCCAGCAGTCGAACCGGATGCTGGACCGCACCGTCCGCTCGCTCGGCCAGGGCGGCGGCGACGCCTCCGCCCGCGTCGGCTCCTCGCTCGTCGAGCTCCGGCGCACGGTCGAGGACCTGGACCCCCGGGACACCCCCGGCAAGGGCTTCAAGGGGCTCCTCGCCAAGCTGCCCGGCGGCAACCGGTTCCGCGACCACGTCGCCAAGTACGCCTCCTCGCAGGCCACCCTCAACCGGATCGTCGGCGCGCTCCGCGGCGGCCAGGACGAACTGCGGCGCGACAACGCGGCCCTCCAGACCGAGCGCGCCCGGCTCTGGGAGACGATGGGCAAGCTCCAGGAGTTCGCCGTCCTCACCGAGGCCCTGGACGCGGCCGTGGAGCGGCGGATCGCGGACACCGCGGACCCGGCCGAGGCCGACGCGCTCCGCGCCGACGTGCTCTTCCCGGTCCGTCAGAAGCACCAGGACCTGCTGACCCAGCTCGCCGTCTGCGCCCAGGGGTACCTGGCGATGGACGTGGTCCGGCGGAACAACGACGAGCTGATCAAGGGCGTGGACCGGGCCGCGACGACGACCCTGTCGGCGCTGCGGATCGCGGTCATGCTCGCCGCCGCGCTGGAGAACCAGCGCAAGGTCACCGAGCAGGTGAACGTGCTCCGCTCGACCACCGAGGACCTGATCCGGGGCAACGCCGAGATGCTCGCCGGCCAGGCCGGCGAGATCCAGCGGATCGCCGCCGACCCGGCGGTCGGCGCCGAGACCCTGCGCACCGCCTTCCAGCAGATCTACCGCACCCTCGACGCCATCGACGCGTACAAGGTCCAGGCGACCGAGGCGATGGCGACGACCGTGCGCTCCCTCACGGACGAACTCCAGGTGGCCGGCGCCCACCTGGACCGCAGCCGCCGCACGAGCGCCCTGGAAGGCGGCCCCACCGCATGAGCACCCGCACCCTCCCCCGCCTCCTGGCGGGCCTCGCCCTCACCCTGCTCCTCACCGCCACCGCCGGCTCCTGCTCGACGATCGACAACTCGGTCGGCGGCACCGGCGAGCAGTACGACAGGACCGGCACCGTCCCCGCCGCCCCCGGCACCCTCCGGGTCCTCGCCTCCTCCGAACTCGCCGACATGGCGCCGGTCCTGGAGGAGGCCCGCAAGGCCACCGGCGTCACCGTCCGCCCCACCTACGCGGGCACCCTGGACGCCGTCGAGCAGATCGCCTCCGGCCGGGCCGACAAGGAGTACGACGCCGTCTGGCTCTCCTCCAACGACTACCTGCGGCTCCGCCCCGACACCGCCGGCCGGATCACCAACGAGACCCCGGTGATGACCTCCCCGGTGGCGCTCGGCGTCCGCCCCGAGGTGGTCGCCCGGCTCGGCTGGGACCCGAAGAAGGTCACCTGGTCGCAGCTGCACCAGGCGGTCGCCGCCGGGAAGCTGACGTACGGCATGACCGACCCGAAGCGCTCCAACTCCGGCTTCTCCGCGCTGGTCTCGGTCGCCTCGGGCCTCTCCGGCGCCCAGGCCGCGCTCGGCGACCGGGACGTGGCGAAGGCGACCCCGAAGCTCCGCGAGTTCTTCACCGGCCAGAAGCTCACCTCCGGCTCCTCCGGCTGGCTCGCCACCTCCTACGCCCGCCGCACCGACATCGACGCGCTCGTCAACTACGAGTCCGTGCTGCTCGCCACGCCCGGCGAGCTCACCGTGATCCGCCCCTCCGACGGCGTCGTCACCGCCGACTACCCCCTCACCCTGCTCACCGCCGCCTCCGCCGACGCCAAGGAGTCCGCCCGGCGGCTCACCACCCACCTCCGCACCCCCGAGGCCCAGCGGCGGATCACCGAGACCACGCTGCGCCGCCCCGTCGTCGCCGGCGTCGACCCGTCGCCCCGGCTCGACCGCGACCTGCGGCGCGAACTGCCCTTCCCCGGCAGCCGTTCCGTCGCCGACGGCCTCCTCGACGCGTACGACAACACGCTCCGCCGCCCCTCCCGCACCGTCTACGTCCTCGACACCTCCGGCTCGATGGGCGGCGAGCGGCTGACCCGTCTGAAGGAGGCGCTCGCCGAGCTCACCGAGGACTTCCGGGACCGCGAGGAGGTCACCCTGATGCCCTTCGGCAGCACCGTGAAGACCGGCGAGGTGCGGACGTACACGGTCGACCCGGAGAACCCGGCGAAGGCCAGGGACGCGATCCGCGACCAGGCCGGCGGGCTCACCGCCTCCGGCGGCACCGCGATCTACTCCAGCCTGACCGAGGCGTACCGCAGTCTGGGCGCCTCCTCCCGCGACACCTTCACCTCGATCGTGCTCATGACGGACGGGGAGAACACCGACGGGATGAAGGGCGGCGACTTCGACGCCTTCTTCCGCGAGCTGCCCGCCGAGCAGCGGCGCACGCCGGTCTTCCCGATCCTCTTCGGCGACTCCGACCGGGTCGAGCTGAACCACATCGCCGACCTGACCGGCGGCAAGCTCTTCGACGCCACGAAGGGCTCCCTGAACGGCGCCTTCGAGGAGATCCGTGGCTACCAGTAACCCCGTGCTCCGCTACGCGGAGTCCCGCAAGAACCTGACGGGCTGCCTCTGCGGCCTGGCCGGACTGGGCATCGGCCTCACCGGCGCGGCCGGCGGCCTGTGGCCCCTGGTGGTGCTCGGCCTGTACGCGGCGGGGGCGCTGATCGCCCCGCCCGAGCGGCCCGACGCCCCGGCCTTCCCGAGCGCCGACGAGCAGGTGGAGTCGCTGCGCGCGGACCACGCCACCCTGCGGGAGTACCTGGCGGAGGTGGAGCTGCCGGAGGCCGCGCGGGAGCGGCTCGACGAGCTGGACACGCTCTTCGAGGCGCTGCTCGCCCCGGGCTGGGTCAGCGACCCTGACCACCTCCACGTGCTGGCCCGCGCGGTGCGCCAGGACGTCCCCGAGGCGGTCGACGCCTTCGTGCGGACCCGCTGGTGGTCCCGGGTGAACCCGGGGACCGAGCCGCCCGAGCGCCATCTGGAGCGGCAGTTGGCCGCCCTGCGCGAGGAGGCCGGCCGGATCGCCGCGGCGCTCCAGGAGACGGAGGAGCTCCGGCAGCGGGCGCACACCCGCTACCTGGAGGACCGGGGCGACTGAGGCCGGCACCCCCTGGGTTATGTTCCGGGCATGACATTCAGTGACCGAACCGCGTCCCGCCGCACCGTCCTGACGGCCCTCGCCGCCGCGGCCACGGCGGGCGCGCCCCTCCTCGGCCAGCTCGCCGCCGCCGGCCCGGCCGCCGCCGCCGCCGGGACGGACCCGGTGGAGTACCCCTCCAACACCGCGCTCTACCGGGAGCTCGGCGCGGAGGAGGGCACGACCTTCAGCCGCCGCTACCGCCGGCACGAGAGGTTCGACCTCCAGATGGGCCAGAAGTACGACTTCCCCCGCACCGCGATCCTCGCGCTGCACGGCGGCGGCATCGAGGTCGGCACCTCCGAGCTGTGCCTGGGCATCGCCGGCTACAGCCCGTCCGACGCCGCCGGCGCGCCGGTGCTGCCGACCACGCACGACTACTTCATGTTCGAGGGCCTGCTCTCCAGCGGGAACACGGCGCTCCACGTGACCTCGAAGAACTGCGACGACCACGTCGCCCTGTCGCTGGCGGCGAGCCACCTCAACGTGCTCTCGCTGCACGGCTGCACCTTCGACCAGCTGAAGCTGCCCACGGCGGAGTTCCCGGCGACGGGCGACCGCCGCGTGGCGGTCGTCGGCGGCCTGAACCCGGCCTTCCGCACCGCCCTGGTGACGGAGCTGAGGAAGGCGGGCTTCCCGGCCGTCGACGCCTTCCAGGCCCCGTACGCGACGACCCTGGGCGACTTCGACGGCAGCCACACGGCCAATCCGTGCAACCGCACGATGCTCTCGATGGGCGCCCAGCTGGAGCTGACGACCGAGCTGCGCCGGAGCCTCTTCGACGACTCCAGCTCCCGCGGCGCCCGCGCGTCGAGCTGGAACGGCGAGTTCGTGAAGTTCCGCGACGCCTGCCGCGCCGCGATCGCCGTGGTCGAGTCGGCCCAGCCGCTCCTCTGACCCCGGCCGCCCGGCGGCGGACGTGCGCCGGCCCCGGAGCCTGAGGGGGCTCCGGGGCCGGTTGCGTCGTGATGGACCGTCGTGACCCCACTGGTCAGGGCGGTAGTTCGGGGCAGCCCACCACGAGTCTCGGTGTGGCCGGGGGATCAGCCCAGGCGCTCGACCAGCGCCTCGTACTCGTCCCACAGCTCCTTCGGGGTGTGCTCGCCGAAGGTCTCCAGGTGGGCGGGGACCAGGCCGGCCTCCTCGCGCCACACGTCCTTGTCGACGGTGAGCAGGAACTCCAGGTCCTCGTCGGCCAGCTCCAGGCCGTCGGTGTCCAGGGAGTCCTTCGTCGGCAGGATGCCGATGGGGGTCTCGACGCCCTCGGCCTTGCCGTCGAGGCGCTCGACGATCCACTTGAGGACGCGGCTGTTCTCGCCGAAGCCGGGCCAGACGAACTGGCCGGCGTCGTTCTTGCGGAACCAGTTCACGTAGTAGATCTTCGGCAGCTTGGCGGCGTCCGCGGACGCGCCGACCTTGACCCAGTGCGCCATGTAGTCGCCCATGTTGTAGCCGCAGAACGGCAGCATGGCGAAGGGGTCGCGGCGCAGCTCGCCGACCTTGCCCTCGGCGGCGGCGGTCTTCTCGGAGGCCACGTTGGCGCCGAGGAAGACGCCGTGGTTCCAGTCGAAGGACTCGGTGACCAGCGGCACCGCGGAGGCGCGGCGGCCGCCGAAGAGGATCGCGGAGATCGGGACGCCCTGGGGGTCCTCCCACTCGGGGGCGATCGTCGGGCACTGGGCGGCCGGGACGGTGAAGCGGGCGTTCGGGTGGGCGGCCGGCGTCTCGGACTCCGGCGTCCAGTCGTTGCCCTTCCAGTCCGTGAGGTGCGCGGGCGCCTCCTCGGTCATGCCCTCCCACCACACGTCGCCGTCGTCGGTGAGCGCGACGTTGGTGAAGACGGAGTTGCCCCAGAGGGTCTTCATGGCGTTGGCGTTGGTGTGCTCGCCGGTGCCGGGGGCGACGCCGAAGAAGCCGGCCTCGGGGTTGATGGCGTAGAGGCGGCCGTCCTCGCCGAAGCGCATCCAGGCGATGTCGTCGCCGATGGTCTCCACGGTCCAGCCGGGGATGGTCGGCTCCAGCATGGCGAGGTTGGTCTTGCCGCAGGCCGACGGGAAGGCGGCGGCGACGTACTTCGCCTCGCCCTGCGGCGGGGTCAGCTTGAGGATGAGCATGTGCTCGGCGAGCCAGCCCTCGTCACGGGCCATGACGGAGGCGATGCGCAGGGCGTAGCACTTCTTGCCGAGGAGCGCGTTGCCGCCGTAGCCGGAGCCGTACGACCAGATCTCGCGGGTCTCCGGGAAGTGCGAGATGTACTTGGTGGAGTTGCACGGCCACGGCACGTCCTCCTGGCCCTCCGCGAGGGGGGCGCCGAGGGTGTGGACGGCCTTCACGAAGAAGCCGTCGGTGCCGAGCTCGTCGAGGACGGCCTGGCCCATGCGGGTCATGGTGCGCATGGAGACCGCGACGTACGCGGAGTCGGTGATCTCGACGCCGATGGCGGAGAGCGGGGAGCCGACCGGGCCCATGCAGAAGGGGACCACGTACATGGTCCGGCCCTTCATCGAACCGCGGAAGATGCCGTCCGAGCCCGCGAAGAGCTCCTTCATCTCCGCCGGGGCCTTCCAGTGGTTGGTCGGGCCGGCGTCCTCCTCCTTCTCGGAGCAGATGAAGGTGCGGTCCTCGACGCGCGCGACGTCGGTCGGGTCGGAGGCGGCGTAGTACGAGTTCGGGCGCTTCACCGGGTCGAGCTTCGTGAACGTCCCCTTGGCGACGAGCTCCTCGCACAGGCGCTCGTACTCGGCCTCGGAGCCGTCGCACCAGACGATGCCGTCCGGCTGGGTGATCTCGGCGATCTCGTTCACCCAGGAGATGAGCTCCTGGTGCTGGGTGGGAAGGGGAGCCGCGTTGTCGCGCGCCACGATTGCTCCTTGTAGAGGGGTGTTGTTCAGCTGTATGCCCCGTGGGGGCCGCGACCCGGATGCGTCGTAGCTGCTCATCCGGTGCCGACCGCACTCATTTGATCATCCGATGGAAACGCCCATATGTCCAGGGGGGTGCACACGTGAGCATCGCCACTCGTATCCCCGGCCTACGGGACCGTAGGTACGATTCCGTGTCATGACTGCAGCCACGCCGGAAGTGACACCGGTCGAGCCCGACCCGATCACCCCGACCCCGTCGCTCCCGCTGAAGCCACGGCTCAGAGGCTGGCTGCACGCGGGCATGTTCCCCGCCGTGATCGTCGCGGGCCTGGTCCTGGTCGCCCTCTCCGACTCGCCCCGCGCCCGCATCGCCTGCGGGATCTACGTCCTCACCGCCTGCCTGCTCTTCGGCATCAGCGCGCTCTACCACCGCGGCGACTGGGGACCGCGCGGCGAGGCCGTCCTGCGCCGCCTCGACCACGCCAACATCTTCCTGATCATCGCGGGCACCTACACCCCGCTCACCCTGCTGCTGCTCCCGGACTCCACCGCGAAGCCGCTCATGTGGGCGGTCTGGGCCGCCGCGGCCGCCGGCATCGCCTTCCGCGTCTTCTGGGTCGGCGCCCCCCGCTGGCTCTACACCCCCTGCTACATCGCCATGGGCTGGGCCGCCGTCTTCTTCCTCCCCGACTTCCTGCGGACCGGCGGCATCGCCGTCCTGGTCCTCGTCGTCGTCGGCGGCCTGCTCTACAGCGCCGGCGGCATCATCTACGGCATGAAGCGCCCGAACCCGTCCCCGCGCTGGTTCGGCTTCCACGAGGTCTTCCACTCCCTCACCCTCGCCGCCTTCATCGTCCACTACGTCGGCATCTCCCTGGTCGCCTACCAGGCCTGACCAGGCAGAATGACACCGTGTCCAAAGGTCTGAGGGAACGGAAGAAGGAACGGACCCGCGCGGCGATCCGCCGGGCCGGCCGGCGGATCGCCGCCTCCCACGGCTGGGAGGCGGCCACGATCGAGCGGATCGCCACCGAGGCCGACGTCTCCCCCTCCACCGTCGTCCGCTACTTCCCCGTCCGCGAGGACATCGTCCTCACCGATGACGACGACGAGCACCTCGAAGAGCAGCTCCGCGCCCGCCCCGCCGGCGAGGAGCCCCTCGAATCCCTCCGCGCGGTCCTCGCCGGGGCCTTCCGTGCCGCCCTGGCCACCGACCCCGAGGAGTTCCGGCTCCGCGCCCGCCTCATGGCCGACACCCCGGCCGTCCGCGCCCGGCTCACCGAGACCACCGCCGAGACCGGCCGCCGGCTCGCCCGCGCCCTCGCCGACCGCACCGGCCGCGCCCCCGACGACCTGGAGGTGCGGGTCTTCACCGCCGCCGTCCTCGGCGCGCTGCGCGAGACCACCCTCTACTGGGCGGAGCGCGGCCTCACCGAGGACCTCCTGGAGCTGCTGCACCGCACGATCGACACCCTCAAGGGCGGCCCGGCGCTCCCAGCGCGCCCCTGACCACCTCGGCCGACCGCGGATTGTCCGCGCACCCCCACACCCCGTGCGGGCAGTAGTCGGTCACCGTCTGGTAGACGGGCCGGTAGGCGGCGAACCAGTCGAGCATCCCCCGTACGTACGCCGGGTTGTCCCCGTTCCTGAAGAGCCCCCACTCCGGGTACGAGACGGGCTTGCCGTGCGCCCTCGCGAAGGCCACGTGGTGCGCGAGCCCGTACTCCTCGCTCACCTGCTCCTCGAAGGAGAGCCCCTCCGGCTGGTCGTAGGCGTCCATCCCGATGATGTCGACGACGTCGTCCCCCGGATAGCACTCCGGCCACGGCACCGCGTCCCGCCCCCGGCTCGGCGTGAAGTCGAAGCGGAACCGCTGCCCCTCGACCCCCCGCAGCACCCCGACCGCCTGCCGCCAGTACGCCTTCCAGGCCGCCGGGTCCGGCCCGCAGCGGTGGCCGTACGTGGTGCCGTTCATCTCCCAGCCGAGCACCAGGACCGCGTCGCCGAGCCCGTGCTCCACCAGCCCCTCGCCGAGCGTCCGGAAGTGCCGGTCGAAGGCGCCGTCCGCGCCGCGCCGCAGCCCGGCCCGCACCTCGGCGTCGGTCAGCCCGGCCTCGTTGCGGTCCATCATCGGCACGTTCAGCACGAAGAGCCGCCCCGGCCGCCCGGCCTTCCACCGCGCCCAGGGCGCGAAGAGCTCCGGGTGCCCCTCGATGTTGGACCACCGGTCGCCCGGCAGGTAGGTGTGCCCGACCGCCAGCTCGCCGCCCAGCCACGCCTCCGCCCCGGCGATCCGCCGCACCCCCTCCGCGTCGGAGCCGGTGAAGAAGCCGGACGGCACCCCCGGCAGCGGCGAGGGCTCGGGCGCGGGCCGGGTCCCGGCCTGCCGCTCGCCGGGCGCGATCCGCCCGGGCAGCAGCAGGAGCGCGAGAACGGCCGCGAGCAGCACCAGGAGTGCGGCCCGCGGCCACGAGGGGAGGCGGCTCACGTCAGCTGGTCCAGAACTCCCACCAGCGGGTCAGGATCAGCATCCCGATGATCCCGGCGTGCAGGACGGGCGGGGCGAAGGCGAAGTCGCCGAGGAAGCCCCGCACCGCCGCCGGGGCGGGCAGCACCCCGGTCCGCACGTTGTGCGCGGTGACGTACCAGAACATGGTCAGGGTCGCCGCCCAGGCCAGGCAGCACCACAGGCACAGCGCGTTGATCTCGTACAGCGACTGCTGCATCAGCCAGGTGCAGAAGCCGACGCCGAACAGCGTCCCGCCGTTCAGCCCCAGCCAGAACCAGCCCCGGTACCGGGCGCCCGCGAGGAGCCCGGCGCCGATCGCGACGACGACGCCGTACGTGACGAGGCCGAGCATCGGGTTGGGGAAGCCGAAGACCGCCGCCTGCTCGCTCTTCATGATGTTCCCGCAGGACACGACCGGGTTCAGGCTGCACCCCGGCTGGAAACCCGGGTCCTCCAGGAGCTTGAACTTGTCCGTCGTGATCACCCACGCGGCCAGGATCCCGGCCGCGCCGGTGACGACCAGGAGCCAGCCGAGCCCCCGGCCCGCGCCGACCGTCCCGTCCTCCCGCCGCCCGGCCCGCGCCGCGCGCTCCTCCCGCCGCGGACCGGGCACCTCGCTCCGTACCCCGAGCGTCGTCATCGCGCCGCCCCTCCCCTTCAGCCCTGCACGCGCCGGACCGGCAGCAGGACGTGGGCGCAGTCGGCGAGCATCTCCTCGTCGGAGACGAAGGCGCGCAGCCGGTCCTCGTCCACGGGCCGGCCGGGGACCCCCTCGGACCAGGGGCGCACCGAGCAGAGGAAGTAGACCTGGCCGGCCTCGCGGGCGGCGGCCTGCCACTCGGCGGGCACCGGGCACTGCACCTTGAGGAAGGGGAGGGTGAGCACCGCGGAGCCGCCCTCGACGAGCAGCGAGGCGCTGATCCCCGCGTCCTTCTCCAGGTCGAAGAGCCGGTCGCCGACCGAAAGGCCCATGGCCTCCAGGGCGGAGCGCATCGCCTGCTGACCGGCCTCCGGCCCGTCACGGCCGTCGCCGAGCGAATACGCCATGAGGAAAGGCGTCCCGGCGGAATCGGCGGTGGCCTCGCTGGACCACGGAATCACCGTGAGCGTGCCGAGCGGGGAGGCGCTGCGCGCCTCGGAAAGGGCGTGGGGAGTGGTCATGGAACCGGATGCTAGTGGCCCAACCACCCTTTCCCCGTACCGAATTCACTCATCCGGCCGACATTCCCCCGCTCGAACTCCCGGCCGCAACGAACACGGGTTTTCATCGTTGTGCCCTGAGGCCCCTTGTCGACACCAGGAGATCGCCGATGCCTTTCCCGCGCCGTGTCGCCCTCCGGTCCCTTTTCGCGCTGGCCGTCACCGCCGCCACGGGCGGCGCCCTCGGCCGGATCGCGGCGCGCTCCCCGGAGCCGGATCCCCACGCCTTCGACGAGATGTACGCGGGCCGCCGCATCCGCGGCCTCACCGGACCGGGCGGCGAGCCGGTGGCCCTGGTGGACGGCCGGCCGCTGCACCTGATGCGGTGCGCCGACGGCGGCTGGGTGACCCCGCTCGACCATTACGAGTCCTGCCCGACCCCGCTCGCCGCCGTCCGCGCGGCCGTGGACGCGGCGGGGCCGGCCCCGCTGTCCCGGTACGCGGCGGCGCACGGCGACCACACCGACCCCACGGGAGGGAACCCGCGTGGTGTACACGCGTAAGAACCAGCGCGACCTGACCGCGACGGAGCGCCGGAGGTTCGTGGCCGCGGTGCTCGAACTGAAGCGCCGGGGCGAGTACGACGAGTTCGTCCGCATGCACATCGACCACTACACGGCCGACGGCGGCGGCCGGCTGCGGACCGCGCACATGGCGCCGAGCTTCCTGCCCTGGCACAGGAAGTTCCTGCTGGAGTTCGAGCGGGCGCTGCGCCGGATCGACGGGTCGGTGACGGTGCCGTACTGGGACTGGACCCGGGACAACTCCCCGGCGTCCTCGCTCTGGTCGGAGGACTTCATGGGCGGCAACGGGCGCCGCTCGGACCTCCAGGTGACCACCGGCCCCTTCGCCTATGCCAAGGGGAGGTGGACGGTGAGGCACGCGATGACCGAGATCTCGTACCTGACCAGGGACTTCGGCAGGCCGCGCGATCCGATCGCGCTGCCGACGGCGGCCCAGCTGGACGAGGTGATGCGGGAGCGGACGTACGACACGGCTCCCTGGAACTCGACCAGTCCCTCGGGGTTCCGCAACCGTCTGGAGGGGTGGGCCCCGGGGTCGGGCAACGAGCGGTTCCGGATCCACAACCGGGTGCACCGCTGGGTGGGCGGCCTGATGCTGGGCGGCGGCTCGGTGAACGACCCGGTGTTCTGGCTGCACCACTCCTTCGTGGACCTGGTGTGGTCGCGGTGGCAGCAGCGCAATCCGGGCGCCGCGTACCTGCCGGCGGAGCCGCCGCCGCTGGGCGACGCGCAGTACCGGAAGGTGGTCGCCCGGCACCAGCCGATGGCGCCGTGGGGCGTGACGCCGGCGGAGATGTCCGACCACAGCCCGGTCTACCGGTACGCCTGACCGGACCGGCCCCGGACGCGGGGGACGCGGGGGCGGGTTCAGCCGCCGTAGCCGCCGTCGCCGTTGCCGCCGCCGTTCGGGCCGTCGACGTTGGCGCAGCTGTTGCCGAAGGCCGGGTTCAGCAGGCCGATGACGTCGACGGTGTTGCCGCAGAGGTTGATCGGGACGTGGACCGGGACCTGCACGGCGTTGCCGGAGCCGACACCGGGCGAGTGGGCGGCGACACCCTCGGCGACGGAGTCGGCGACGGCCAGGCCGGCTCCGGTGAGGGCGACGGCACCGGTGCCGGCCAGAACGGCGGCGGCCTTGGCGATGCGAGACATCAGAACTCCTTGAATGGGTCGAGCGACCGCAGGGATCACGGCCGTCACTTCCGTTCAACGCCGCACCACGGGACGGGTCACGCCCTTTGGGCCGAACGGGAGAAGGGAAATCGGAAAAGCCCCGGATTCCGAGGGGGAGAGGTGGTCCGCGGTCCGGTGACCGCCCGCCGCCGGATACGACGGGCGGGCCACCGGTCCGCGGACCGCGGCCATGCGACAAGCCTTCCGGTGCAACGAGGGAGAACCCGTGCGGTAGCGGGGAAGAATCGTGTCTTCACCCGCGCGGACCGGGTTCGCACGGAATTCCGAAAAGGGGAGGGTCCGGTGCGGCCCCGCGGAGGGAGGCGGGGTGCGGGAAGGATTCAGCCGCGCTCGGGGGCGAGGCCGAGCTGGGAGTCGAGGGCGCCGCTGAGCGTCGGGGCGACGAGGCCGAGCTGCGGCACGTGGAGGTCGGGGACGCCGGCGAGGCCGTTGCCGCGGGGCGCCTCGACGGGGTTGCCGAGGACGGCGCCGGGGGTGGCGGCCAGCATCTCGGAGTGCGGGGTGGCGAGGAGCGCCCGGCCCGGCTCGCTGCCCTCCAGGACCTCGGGGAGCGGCGCGTCGACGACCGTCTCGGGCAGGGTGCCGGTGAGCGGGACGCTCGGCAGGACCACGTCGGGCAGCGCGCCGTAGCCCTTCTGGAAGCCGGTGGGGGCGCCGGGCACCGGCACGGGGACGCCGGTCGCGACGGTGGGGGCGTCCATGGGCAGGACCGGCTCCAGGCCCTGGAGGGGAACGACCACCGGGGCCTCGACGGCGGCGGCCGGGGCGGCCATGGCGGCGGAGGCGAGCGCGGTCATGAGGAGGCCCATGCCGGCGTGAGAGCGCAGATTCATGCCGTGTGAACGAGCCGCTTGGCCGAAACGTCGCGCGAGGGTCCCCCATGTGCAGCAACGGCGGAGGCCCCCACCGGTGAGGGCGGGGGCCTCCGTTGACGTCACGTCAGCCGTGCTCGTACGTCAGTGGCGGCGGGAGCGGACGAGGCGTCCGCCGCGGAGCTGGACGACGGTGCCGCCGATGATGAGGGCGGCGCTGATCGCGGCCGCTCCCCACAGGGCGGGGTCGCTGCCCGTGTCGGGGAGTTCGGGCTTGTCGGGCCCGTGCGGCGGGGTCGTGGGCGTGCCGGTCGGCGGCTCCGACGGCTCCTCGCAGCCGGGCTCGGGCTCCTCGCCGGGGGCCGGGGCCTCGCAGTCGCCGGGCGGGTTCGTGGGCGGGTGCGTCGGCGGGTGCGTGGGCGGGTGCGTGGGCGGATACGTCGGCGGCTCCGACGGCTCCTCACAACCCGGCTCGGGCTCCTCACCCGGCTCCGGGGCCTCGCAGTCGCCGGGCGGGTTCGTGGGCGGGTGCGTCGGCGGGTGCGTGGGCGGCTTGGTCGGCGGATACGTCGGCGGCTCCGACGGCTCCTCACAACCCGGCTCGGGCTCCTCACCCGGCTCCGGCGCCTCGCAGTCGCCCGGCGGCTCGGTCGGCGGGTGCGTCGGCGGCTTGGTCGGCGGGTTCGTGGGCGGGTGCGTGGGCGGCTTGGTCGGCGGATACGTCGGCGGCTCCGACGGCTCCTCACAACCCGGCTCCGGCTCCTCACCCGGCTCCGGCGCCTCGCAGTCACCCGGCGGCTCGGTCGGCGGGTGCGTCGGCGGGTGCGTGGGCGGCTTGGTCGGCGGATACGTCGGCGGGTGCGTGGGCGGCTTGGTCGGCGGGTACGTCGGCGGGTGCGTGGGCGGGTGCGTCGCCGGCGGCTCCCCGGGCTCCTCGCCGTAGCCGCCGTCGGGGTCCTCCGCCGTGTGGGCGCAGAGGTCTCCGACGGCCGACGCCACGTAATCGCCCAGGTCCATGTTCGCGCCGCAGAGTTCCGGCGGGAGGGGGGCGTGGGCCTGGCCGTTGCCGGGTCCCGGCGTGTCGCCCGTACCGGGGTGGGCGTTCGCGGCCAGCGCGAAACCGCCGGTCAGCGACAGCAAGCCGGTCGCTGCCGCCGCGGTGAGTACTTTCCTGCTGATGATGGACCGCATACCGCTCTTCCTCGGGAGAAAGGGAGAGACCGGCGAGGATCCCCCCTCGCTCCGTCCGGCCGTGTCACCCGCTGTCGTTCACGCGGGACGGTCCCGAGAGTAGGGAGCGGCGCACCGTGTGGAGTCGAGGCCACACGGCGACCGGTCAGAAAATCATTCGATCAGCCGCCGAGCGGGCCGGCAGGCAGGCCACCGAGCAGCGGGAGGCCCTTGCCGGTCTGGTTCAGCTGGGTCGCGGTGTCGGTGACGGTCTTGACCGGGGAGCCCTCGGTGGTGCTGCTGAGCACGTCCGACTTCAGGCCGTTGGCGGCGATCGCCTCCAGGCCGCCGTTGAGGCTGGTCGGGGTCATCGCCTCCGAGGCCATGGCGGGGGCGGCGACGCCGAGGGCCATGAGCGAACCGGCGACGGCGGCGGCGACCTTGGTGGGCTTCATGGGGAGAATCCTTCCTCTGTTCTTTCAACTCACGTTCCGCGCAGACTTCTTGGGGAAATCGCCGCGCGTCGTTCTGCCTTCTGTAACGAGAGGTGCGCTTCCCGGAAACTCCGGGAGGAAGGATTTCTCGACACTGCACCCGATCGAAGGGGACCGGTGTGATTTCCGGATGACCGGACGCGCGCGTGCCCGTACCGGCCCGGCGGGAGGCCGGACCGGTACGGGTCGGGAGCGGGCTCGGATCAGCCGACCGGCAGCGGCGGCTTCACCGGCAGTTCGGGCGCGGCCACCGGCGGCTTCACCGGCACCTCCGGGGCCTGGACCGGCGGGTCGACCGGCAGGGGCGGGGCCTCGACCGGGAGCGCGGGCAGCTTGGGCAGGCCCGGCAGGTCCGGCGCGGGCAGCCCGGCGCCGAGCACGGTGGCGACGGCGAGGTTGACCAGGGAGGTCAGCGCGGCCGTGGCCTGCGGGGCGACGGCGGCGGCGTTGCCCGAGGTGGCGGCGGCGAGGAGGGCGGCGACGGCCTTCTCGACGGAGGCGAGGGCGTCGCCCACCAGGTCCGCGGGGGCCGCCTTCGCGGCCGCGGCCCCGGCCGCGACGGGCAGCGTGGCGGGCGGCTTCACGGGCGATCCGACCGGCGCCTCCGCGGCGGGCGGGGCGACCGGCGCGCCGACGGCGGGCGGGGCCACGGGGGTGCCGACGGCCGGCGGGGCGACCGGGGTGCCGACGGCCGGCGGGACGGCCGGGGTCTCCGGCAGCGGGGCGGGGACGGCCCCCTTCGCCTTGTCGACGGCGTCCTTGATCTTGGCCTTCAGGGCCTCGGCGTCGGCGGCGGGGAGCCGGCCGCCGTCGGCCTTGAGGGCCGCCGAGACGAGTTCGGTCACGGGGGTCGTCACCCCGCCGACGTCACCGAGGGCCTTGGTCTGGGTCAGCAGGGCGGCCGTGTCGGGGAGCGGGGCGTGAGCGGCCCGGTCGGCCGCGCGGGACGGGTGGTGTTCGCCGGCGAGGGCGGGTCCCGCCGCGCCGAGGGTGAGGGCGGCGGATATCGCCAGGACGGTGAGACGGCGTGAAGCCAGGGGACGCATATGTGTTCCTTTTCCTTATGCGTCGGACAACTGCTCTCCCACCGTGCCTGCGGGTATAGCCCTCCGCAACCGGAGAACTACTGAGCGCCACGCCTCCGTTCGAGTGAATCCACCCTCCCGGCCTGCCCCCCGAAGGGGCGTACGCCGTTGCACCGGGCGGCGCACGGGGGTGCGTCCGAACGGGTACCGACCCGGTGACCACAAGGGAAAAGCCGGTGCGCCCACCCAGCGGGGTGGGCGCACCGGCTTCGGAAGGACCGATCCGACGTGCGAGATCAGGCGTTGACGCAGGCGTTGCCGAAGGCCGGGTTCAGCGCGCCGATGACGCTCACGGTGTTGCCGCAGGCGTTGATCGGGATGTGGACCGGGACCTGCACGACGTTGCCGGAGAGGACACCGGGGGACTTCACGGCGGCGCCCTCGGCGATGGAGTCGGCGGCGGCGACACCGGTGGCGCCGGCGACCGCGGCGGCGGCACCCACGGTCAGGACAACGGCCTTCGCGATACGGGACATGGAGAAGTTCTCCTCGATCGATTTCCAACTCGGACTGCGCGGACTGTTCGGCCCGGCTCCCTCAACAACGCGCCGGATTTTCATCGGTTGCTCTCCCGAACGGGTGACGTTCAACCGATCTTTGGGTCGCGGGAGGGCCATTCGAGGGACGGGCCGGGGAATGGCGCAACACGCACAACGAGGAACCTGCCGCGCGGATACGGGAGTTAGCGTTTCCGAGCATCTAATGCTTACTATCGCCCCGCGCCGGGGTTATAACGTTCCCGAACGTTGCTTCCGGGCCCGCCGCGCGTTCACCCATTTCGTGCGGACGACTCCTCCCCCTCCCCCGGTCCTCACGGGTCTTCCCTACCTTCTCTCATCAAAGCGGAGAACCTGTATGCGGAATTCAGCGGTTCTTGCTGTACGTCGCAGCGTGTTGTGCGCCCTGTCGTGCGCGGTTCTGTCCGCCGCCCCGGCGCTCGCCTCCGCCGCGCCCGGGTCCGGGGAGGCGGCCCGCATCCCCTTCGCCGCGCGCTACCAGGCCGAACTGCACGGCGGGATCGTGCGCGCCGCCAACACCTCGGCCAAGGGCGCCCTGGGCACCGAGACGGCCAACGACGGGGCGGCGATCGGCTACGTCGACGTGGACGACGACCCGAACACGTACAACTCCAGCCGCGCCGAACTGCCGGTGCCGGCCGGCGCCCGGGTCGCCTGGGCCCGCCTGTACTGGGGCGGGAACCTGCGGGTCGGCGAGCAGAAGCCGCCCGAGGACGACGGGCGGGTGCTGATCGCGGAGCCCGGCGGGCGGTACAAGGCGGTCCTCGCCGACACCCTGGTCGGCCACCGCACCGCCGACGGCGCCGACGCCTTCCAGGCCTCCGCCGACGTCACCGAGCTGGTCCGGTGGGCCGAGCCGGGACAGTGGACGGTCGCGCAGGTGAACGTGGCCATGGGCCGCAGCGCGGTGGGCGGCTGGGGCGGCTGGACGCTGGTCGCCGCGTACGAGAAGGACGGCGAGCCGCTGCGCCGGGTGAGCGTCTGGGACGGCTTCGAGACCGTCGGCCCGCGCTCCGGCGAACTGCGCCTCGCCCTCGACCGGAACCGTTATCCGGAAGGCGCCGAAGGGCGGCTCGGAGTGGTCGCCTATGACGGCGACCGGGGGACTTCCGGGGATTACCTGGAGGTGCGGACGGGCCGTCGGGACGTCACCGCGATCGGCGATTCCGCCAATTCCGCGAACGACGTCCTGAACTCCAGCATCACCGAATTCGGCACGGCCGGGACGGCACGCTTCCCCGCCGCCGGGAACACCCTGGGGTACGACTCCGACGTCTTCGATCTGCGGGAGGCGCTGCGCCGCGGAGCCGACGGTGTCCAGGTGCGGCTCGGCAGCCGCGAGGACACCGTCTGGCTGGGCGCGCTCTTCCTGCAGGCGGACGTACGGCGCTGACGTGCGGGCCCCGATCGAGACGGACCCCGGGTCCGTCACCGTCCTGCACGCGGTCCAGCCCGGCGACGGCGGGGTCGCCCGGGTCGTCGCCGACCTGGTGCGCGCCCAGCGCGCGGCCGGGCTGCGGCCCGTCGTCGCCTGCCCGCCGGGCACCGCCCTCGCCGCCGAACTGCGCGCCGGGGAGACCGAGGTCCACGACTGGCGGGCCGGCCGCGAGCCCGGCCCCGGCCTGTTCCGGGAGGTCCGCGGCCTGGCCCGGGTGGTCCGCGCCGTCCGGCCCGGCCTCGTCCACGCGCACTCGGCGAAGGCCGGCCTGTGCGCCCGGCTCGCGGTGCGCGGCCGGATCCCGACCGTGTACCAGCCGCACGCCTGGTCCTTCGAGGCCGTCACCGGCACCACCGCGGAACTCGCCCGCCGCTGGGAGCGGTTCGGCGCCCGCTGGGCCGCCCGGATCCTGTGCGTGAGCGAGGCGGAGCGGCGCACCGGCGAGGAGGCCGGGGTCGAGGCGGCCTGGTCGGTCGTGCACAACGGGGTGGACACGGCCCGGTTCGCGACCGACGGGCCCGCCGGGAACCCGGCGCCCACCGTGGTGTGCGTGGGCCGGCTCTGCCGGCAGAAGGGCCAGGACGTGCTGCTCGCCGCCTGGCCCGCGGTCCTCGCCGAGGTGCCGGCCGCCCGGCTGGTGCTGGTCGGCGACGGGCCGGACGAGGAGCGGCTGCGGGCCGCCGCCGGTCCGTCGGTGCGGTTCGCCGGCGCCGTGCGCGACACCGCCCCCTGGTACCGGGCGGCGGACGTCGTCGTGCTGCCGTCCCGCTGGGAGGGCATGGCGCTCGCGCCCCTGGAGGCGATGGCGGCGGGCCGGCCGGTCGTCGTCACCGACGTGGACGGGGCCCGCGAGAGCCTGCCGCCCGGCCACGAAGCCCCGTGCCTGGTCCCGCCCGAGGACCCGGCCGCCCTCGCCGCCGCTCTCGGCCGCCTCCTCGGCCGGCCGGAACTGCGGCACCAGCTGGGCCGGGAGGCCCACGAGCACGTCCTCAGCAGATTCGATGTGCGGCGCACCGGCGCGGCCGTCGCGGAGATCTACCGCGAGCTGGCCGGAGTGCGGGGCACCGAGCACAGAGAGCCGATTGCGCAGTGACCACGGAAAGTACCAGCGTTCCCTCCTCGCCCGGGCCGTGGCCCGTGGCGGGCCCGGCCCTCGGGTCGGCCTCGCTCCTCCCCCGCCGGCGGCTGCCCGGCCGGCTCGCGCTGCCGCGCCGGCGGGCGGCCGCGCCGCCGGGGCCCGGGACGGCGGTGCTGCGGACCGTCGACTGCCTGGCCGTGCTCGCCGGTGCCGCGCTGCTCGGCCCCGCCCACCGGGACCCGCGGCTGCTGCTGCCGGTCGTCGCGCTGCTGCTCGTCCTCGACGGGCGCGGCGGGCTGTACCGGCCGGCGGCGCACGTACGGCTCCTCGACGAACTGCCCGCGCTGGCCTCCCGGGCCGGGGTGGTGTGGTGCGTGGCGGCGGCCGGGGCCGCCGCCTGGTCGCCGGCGCTGGCGATCGGACCGCTGCGGCTGTGCGGCGCGTACGCCGCGCACGTCGGGGTCGCCGCCGTGCTGCGGGCGGTGCTGCTCGCGCGCGGGCGGCGGATCGCCCGGGAGCGGCCGCGGTCCGCGCTGGTGGTGGGGCCGCCGACGGCGGCCCGCCGGTTCGCGGCGGCGGCCCTCCAGCACCCCGAGTACGGGATGCGGCCGGTCGGCGTCGTGGGGCTGCCGGACGTGACCGTCGGCGAGCAGCGGCCGGTGGAGCCGGGGCTGCCGGTGCTGACGACGGCGGAGGAGATCCGCCGGGCGGTCATCCAGAACGCGGTCCGCGAGGCGGTGTTCCTCTCCGACGAGCCGGAGCTCGTGGCCCTCTTCCAGCACTACGGCTGCGCGACCTGGCGGGTCGGCGGCGAGCGGCAGGACGGGCCGATGGGCGAGCACGTGTGGGGGTACGCGCGGCGGCGGCTGATCGCGCCCTCCGAGCGGCGCGGGGCGCGCGCCAAGCGGGCCCTCGACATCGTGCTGGCCGGTCCGGCGCTGGCGCTGGCGCTGCCGGTGCTCGCGGTGTGCGCGCTGGCGGTGCGGCTCTCGGACGGGCCCGGGGTGCTGTTCCGGCAGGAGCGGGTGGGCCAGCACGGACGCCACTTCACGCTGCTGAAGTTCCGTACGCTCCGGCCCTCGGACGAGACGGAGTCGGCGACCCGGTGGAACGTGGCCGGGGACCGGCGGATGAGCGCGGCCGGCTCCTTCCTGCGGAAGTCCTCGCTGGACGAGCTGCCGCAGTTGTGGAACGTGCTCCGCGGCGACATGAGCCTGGTCGGGCCGCGGCCCGAACGCCCGTACTTCGTCGCCCAGTTCAGCAAGATCCACGCCGGGTACGCGGCCCGCCACCGGATGCCGGTGGGGCTGACCGGTCTGGCGCAGGTGCACGGGCTGCGCGGCGACACCTCGATCGAGGACCGCTGCCGCTTCGACAACCACTACATCGACCACTGGTCGCTCTGGCAGGACGTCTGCATCCTGGTCCGCACGGCGGCCGGTCTCGTCCGGCCGACGGGGAGCTGAGGATGGCCACGGCCGTGACGACGGCGCCGGTCCTCGCGGGAGCCCCGGCCCCGGACCCGGCCCCTGCCCCGGACCTGCGGGAGTGGGCGCGCCGGGCCGGGGCGCTCTCCCCGGTCCTCGCGGTGATCGCGCTGCTGCTGGTGCCGGGCGGCGGCGGGGCGGAGGGCGGGACGGGCGGGACCGGGACGGTCGCCGACGCGGCCTCCGGCCTGCTGGTGCTGGTCTGTCTCGTACGGGTGCTGCGCGGCAGCGCCCGGCCGCTGACCCGGACGGCGGCGGTCGTGCTGGGCCTGCCGGTGTTCGGGGTGTGCCTGGCCGCGGTCACCTCGTACGACCCGGCCGCCAGTCTGCCGGGCGTCGCCCGTTACCTCCAGGTCTTCGTCCTGGTCCCGGCGGCCGTGCTGCTGATGGTCCGGGACCGGCGGGACTTCGCGGTGGTGGCGTGGGGGGTGGTGGGGCTCGCGCTGCTCCAGGGCGCGGTGGGCGTCACGCAGTACCTGACGGGGACCGGCGCCTCGTACCAGGGGGAGGACGTCCGGGCGGTCGGCACCTTCGGGGCGACCGACGTGATGGGCATGGCGACGGTGGTCGCGTACGGGCTCGTGATCGCGGTCGGTCTGGCCCTGGGCGGCGGCCCCGGGCGGGCGCGGACCGCCGCGCTGGTCTGCGTGGGGCTGCTCGTGGTGCCGCTGGTGTTGTCCTTCAGCCGGGGCGCGTGGATCGCGACCGTGCTGGCCTGCGGGATCCAGCTGCTGCTCGGCGGGGTGCGCCGGGCGGTGCGGGTGGCGCTCGCGGTGGGGGCGCTCGCGGTGGTGCTGGTCGGCGGCCTCGGGGTCGGTTCGGCGATGGTGGAGGAGCGGGTCGCCAGCATCACGCGGGTGACGGCGGCGCCGGACCGGTCGGTGACGGACCGGTACACGATGTGGGCGGCGGCCGGGCGGATGTGGCGCTCCGAGCCGCTGACCGGGGTGGGGCTGAAGGGCTTCCCGCACCACCGGGACTCGAACGCCTCGGTGGCGCTCTCCTCGGGCAGCGACACGGCCGGCGCGGGCGCGGGCTTCCGGAAGCAGCCGCTGCTCTCCCCGCACAACATGTACCTGCTGGTCCTCGCCGAGCAGGGGCTGATCGGGCTGCTCGCGCTGGCGGGCGGCTGGCTGGCGCTGCTCGTGGGCGCGCTGCGGCGGCGCCGGACGGGCGCGGACTGCGCGCTGGTCGCGACCGGGCTGCTCGCCTGGCAGCTGATCGACTTCTTCTACGCGGACATCGGCGGCCCGTCGACGGTGCTGATGTCGGTGGTCCTCGGCCTCGCGGCCTGGTGGGCGCTGGCGCCCGGGCCCGGGGATCCGGTGGAGGTGCGCGGTGCGTGACCCGTGGGCCGGTCCGCCGGATCCCACGGACGCGTGCGTCGCGCCCCCGGGGGCCGGCGGCGCCCCGCCGTGCCCGCCGGGCCCGGGGGCCCCCCCCCCCCCCCCCCCCCCCCCCCCGCCCCCGCCCCCCCGCCCCCCCGCCCCCCCCACTCCAAATCCAACACCAGCACGCCCACCACCACAAAGCCC